>JBHAQX010000079.1:0-4993 GCA_041830595.1 Evtepia sp. | reverse complement strand
TTGGAAACACCAGTAGGCGTGGTGAGAATTTGACTGGGCGCAATACGCAGGCTGATATTTCCGTCGGTGGCAACGGTGAGGCCGCGTTCATAAAGCCGAATTCCGCAGGCCACAAGGGCATGCCGTGGTTGGCTGTCAGAAGAGAAAAAACCAGGTTTCATTGGGTTTGCCTCCTTGTCTATCAGTTGAAGAGTCATATTCCTCGGGGAAAAGGGCGGCAAGACTTTGGGAGAACGGCGGATAGCAGATGCCTCGCTCCGTAATAATGGCACTGATCAAATCTCCGGGGGTGATGTCAAAGGCAGGATTGTAGCAGGATACGGTTTCCGGTGCGCTAGGCCGTGCAAAGAAGAGATCTTTGATTTCCCTCTCGTCCCGCAGCTCAATGGGAATCTGGGTCGCATCGGGACAGGAAAAGTCGATGGTGGAGGAGGGGCCCAGGACATAGAAGGGGATGCCGTAATAGCGGGCAAGAATGGCCAGGCCGGAGGTGCCAATTTTGTTGGCTGTATCCCCGTTGCGGGCAATGCGGTCGCAGCCCACCAGGCAGGCCTGTACCTTGTTCTGCTGCATGACAAAACTGGCCATATTATCGCAGATTAAGGTGCAGGAAATGCCGGCCCGGTTCAGTTCATAGGTGGTCAATCGGGCACCCTGGAGCAGGGGTCTTGTTTCGTCGCAATAGGCATGAATCTCCATGCCCTGTTCTTTGGCCAGGAAGAGAGGGCCTAGGGCGGTACCATAGCGGGAGGTGGCCAAAGGACCAGCGTTGCAGTGGGTCAGCACGCACATCCCGTGCTTCAGTAGACTAAGTCCATGTGTGGCAATTGCTTTGCACATTGTCGCATCTTCCTGCTGGATCAGGAGGGCCTCCTGGGTAAGGGCAGTGGTGATAAAACCAACGTCCTTTGAAGAGTGCTTCTGGGCGCATTGCACCATACGGTCGAGCATTTTGGATAGATTCACCGCAGTGGGGCGGGAAGAGAGAAGGCGGGCATGCCAAAGAGACAGTGCGTCCAGCAAGGCTTCGCTATCTTCAAACGTCGCATTTTTGACAAGAACAGCAAGGGAAAAGGCGCCAAAAATGCCGATGGCAGGGGCACCTCGCACCCGTAGACTGTAAATCGCTTCGTAGAGTGACTCTAGTTTGCTTAGCTCGAGATAACGGGTCTCTCCCGGAAGCAAAGTTTGATCCAAAATGCGAACAGCGTGGCCATCGCTGGAAAAGGCAATGTTATCAATGGGGGGCAGTTGCATAGAAAAACCTCCTACTGCATTTGCGATACTAAAACCTATTGTAGCATGAGCCAAGCAGAGAAAAAAGGAAAAGAAAGGGAGAAAAGAATAATAATGAGAAGCACAACGAATCAGTAAAGGATTCCGCGGAAGAAAAGCATTCAATTGTGCAAAATGACGGGGAAAATGCACGAGCAAAAAAGTGAAAAACTGTAAAGGGTTGGGTACCAAATTCGAAAAAGAGAGAAAAAAGAAGGTGAAAAGCAAGAATTCCTTCAAAATTTCCGGGGAGACCATAATTTTAGGCGAGAGATAACGAAAAGAAACGAGGTAAAATCACCAGGGGACACTGTAGGGAAGGTGCATAATGCAACATTATCTTTGTGTAAAATGTGCATTTCAATTTTCAGATGGAAGTGGTAGTATAGTAATAAGTTACAGGGAAGGTGCATGCCATTGCGCCGTTCCTGAATCTTGCCAGTTCTTCACGCCACAAATGCACTGTCGTTTGCAGTGGAGAAAGCAAAGCCCCTAGTAGAATATTTTTTAATTTTGATGGGAGGACTTTTCTATGAGATTGAAAGAAACAGGCTTGACCGTTGCCGACATTAAGGCAAAGATTAACAAGTACCACATGGAGACCTATGAGCGTATGGATTTCCTTTGTGATTATGCAAAGGGCAATTATCTGTATGACCAGAATGGTGATGCATACCTTGACTTCTACGGCGGTGTTGCAGTTAACTCTGTCGGCAGCTGCAACGACGAGGTTGTTGAAGCGATCCGTAAGCAGGTTGGCGACGTAATGCACACCTTCAACTATCCATACACCATTCCCCAGGCAATCCTGGCAGAGAAGATCTGCAAGGCTTCCGGTATGGACAAGATCATCTATCAGAACTCCGGCGCTGAAGCCAACGAAGCTATGATTAAGATGGCTCGTAAGTATGGCGTTGAGAACTTCCATCCCAAGAAGGTTGAGATCATCACCTTCATGTCCTCCTTCCACGGCCGTACTGGCTATGCAATGACTGCTACTGGTCAGCCTGCATCTGCTATCCAGAAGGGCTTCGGCGAGCTGCCCACCGGCTTTAAGTATGCTACTTATAACGATCTGGATTCCGTTAAGGCTATGATCGACGACAACACCATCGCTGTTATGCTGGAGCCTGTTCAGGGTGAGGGCGGCGTTATCCCCGCTACTCCCGAGTTCATGACTGGCCTGCGTAAGCTCTGCGATGAGAAGGGCCTGTTCCTGCTGCTGGACGAAATCCAGGCTGGCTGGAACCGTTGCGGCACCTTCATGTGCTATCAGAGCTATGGCATTAAGCCTGACGCTGTTTCCATGGCTAAGGGCATGGGCGGTGGTACTCCCATCGGCGCTTGCGCAGCTACTGATAAGCTGGCTTCCGCATTTAACCCCGGCGCACACGGTTCTACCTATGCTGGTAGCCCCATGTGCTGTGCAGCTTCCAATGCCGTGTTTGATTACATGGAGAGAGAGAAGCTGGGCGACAAGGCTAAGGAAATCGGCGACTACTTCATGGCTGAGCTGGCAAAAATGCCCAACGTGAAGCTGGTTCGTGGTAGAGGCCTGTTTGTTGGCGTTGTGCTGGAAGACGGCATTAGCTCCGTTGAAGTAAAGCGCGCCTGCATTAAGGATCACCTGCTGGTTACCTCCATCGGCACTAGCATCATCCGCATGGTGCCCCCCCTCACCGTAACCAAGGAAGAGTGCGACGAGTGCGTACGCCGTCTCTCCCGTGCGATTGCTCTGGTTAAGGGCTAATCTGTAAGTAACTTTACTTTCAGATAACAAGTTAGATTAAAAAAACAACCTCTCCATCTTTGGAGGGGTTGTTTTTTTCGTGTAAAGAAGAGGTGGACGATTTCACTTTCCTTACGTATTTAGTCGTCATCGCATTCAATTTCCAAATGGGAGAATCGTTCATCCAGTAACTTTCGTTGTGAGGGGTCAATTTCAATGGTGTTTAAGGCAGGAAGCTGGAGGAGGGGACTAAAATCCTGGATGGGATTATGTGGAAGGACCAGGTAGGTGAGCTGCTTTAGATCCGTAATCCAGGAAATGTCAAGGATATGATTGTTACCAATGGCCAAGGTATTCAGCTGAGAGAGCTGACCGATATACTGAAAGTCAGAAATCCGAGCCAAAGGTGCCTGATTAGAGGTAACCACAGCTTCCACCTGCAAGAACTTGAGATTGGGGCAAGACACCAAAGGTGAGACATCCGTCAACCGATGATTGGAGATGCCAAGCCAGGTTAGTTTTTGGGCATAGCGCAGCCCCTGGATGTCAGTTAGATTTGCAGAGGAGATAGACAAATCATCTAAATTGGGGAAGAAGGACAGAAAATTTAAATTAGTTAGGTCATCGAGATTATTTAAATCCAGCGAGCTGCAGGCCCGAGCCTGTTCTGTCTTAATTTGTCGGGGAGCAAAGAGTCCCTTTTTAAACTGTTTTGCTATATGTGTGTAAACTTTTTTGCTTGGAATGCCCTGAGCATCATTTGGAATAAAATCCATAAGTGTTCTCCTTTATAGAATATGGTAATGAAAATAGCCCCTGCAACCTGCAGAGGCTATTTCTGATATGGAATTAGGCTTCTTCGTCTTCAAGAACAAAGGAGATCAGCAGATCTTCGTTGTTAACTCGATCACCAGGGGTAACGTAAAGCTTATCAACCTTGCCGTTTACCTTGGAAACGACCGTAGTCTCCATCTTCATGGCTTCAACTACCATGAGAGGCATATTGACCATTACCTCGTCCCCTTCCTTAACCAGCACCTTCTCCACCGTGCCGGGAATGGTGGAGCCAAGTTGGGCGGGGTTATTCTTGTCAGCTTTCAGCTTGCGGTCGGTAATAACCTCAAGATTCTTATCCAGAATGGTAATTTCACGAAGCATACCGTTCACTTCAAAGGTGAGCAGGCGGTTACCAACAGAATCAGGGTCAGAAAGCTCCATGAACTTGATAATAAGCTCCTTGCCCTCTCCGATCTGAATGGTGGTTTCCTCGCCTTTGCGCAGACCGTGGAAGTACACATGGCTCTCCAAACGGGTCACGTCATTATAGGCCTGGAAGTGTTCGCAGTAGTCCTCATACACCTTGGGATACAGAGCATAGCTAACGGCCTTCTGATCCATCTCGGCCTCACTAATGTGATGGAGGTGATACTTCTCACGAAGGTGCCGCTTAATTGCCTCAAAGTCCTCATCGGGCATAGTAGCACCAGGGCGCACGGTAATGGGCTCAATGTCCTTGAGGACAATCTTTTGCAGCTGGGCGGGGAAGCCGCCGTCCGGCTGGCCGATCATGCCCTTAAAGTAGTCCACCACGGAGTCGGGATAGGATAGGCCCACACCCTCGGTGAGAATGTTGTCCATGTTCAGGCCGTTTTTAATCATAAAGATGGCAAGATCGCCAACCACCTTGGAGGTGGGGGTTACCTTCACAATGTTGCCTAAGAGGACATTTGCCTGACGATATAGCTCTTTGATCTCCTCAAAACTATCCTTCGAGCCCATTTCGGTAACCTGGGCAAGAAGGTTGGAGTATTGGCCGCCGGGAATTTCATACTTATAGATCTGTGCATTGGGGGCTACCATGCCACTTTCGAAGGAGGCATAGACCTTACGCACATGCTCGTAGTAGCGGCTCAGGGTGTCCAGCTCTTCAAAATCCAAACCGGTATCCCGCTCTGTACCACGCAGAGACTCAACAACCACGTTCATGGA
>JBHAQX010000078.1:0-24145 GCA_041830595.1 Evtepia sp. | reverse complement strand
CTCACCCAACGACAGGATGTGGAGCAGGCCGCCGAGAATCTCATCAAAATTATCGAAGAGCTGACCGGTGAGATGAAGGTGATTTTCAAACGGGAGTTTGTCAAGATCAACCAGGCCTTTAAAGAGACTTTTCTACAGCTGTTCCAGGGGGGCAAGGCCGCCCTAAAGCTGGAGGATGAGGAGGATATTCTTAACTGCGGCATTGAAATTCAGGTGCAGCCCCCTGGAAAGAACCTCAATAACCTAAGTCTACTTTCCGGCGGTGAAAAGGCCTTCGTGGCCATTGCCCTCTACTTTGCCATTTTGAAGGTGCGCCCCACCCCCTTCTGCGTGTTGGATGAGATTGAGGCCGCCTTGGACGATGCCAATGTCCTGCGCTTTGCCCGCTACTTGCGTGGCATCTCCAACAAAACCCAGTTTATTGTCATTACCCACAGACGGGGCACCATGGAGGAGGCCGATGTGCTCTATGGCGTAACCATGGAGCGGCAAGGGGTGAGCAAGCTGCTGCGCCTGGATTTGAACGAGGCAGAAAAAGTCATGGGTGTTTAACAACGACAGGGAGAATTTAAGGCAAAAGAGGTTGGAAGCGGGTAGAGTTTCCTCCCCTTTTCCCTCCCCTTATCACTTGAAATCAAACAGAACTGGAGCATAACAAGAATGGGTTTATTTAACCGAGTAAAAAAACTAGGCATCTTTTCCGGGTTTTTCTCCATTAGTGAAGAATTCTACGAGGAGCTGGAAGAGAGCCTGATTATGGCCGACATGGGCGTGGACACTGCCATCGAGGCGGTGGAGGAACTGCGTAGTCGGGTGAAAAGCCAGAAGATCAAGGAGGAAGAGGATGTGAAGGCCTGCATGCGGGAGATCCTCAGCGAAATGCTGGATCTGGGCAGCAGCCAACTAGACCTCTCCGGCAAACCGGCGATTCTCCTCTTTGTGGGCGTCAACGGCGTGGGCAAAACCACGACCATTGGCAAATTAGGGGCCTACCTGAAGAAAAATGGACAGCATGTGCTGATGGCTGCAGGAGATACCTTCCGTGCCGCTGCCGCGGAGCAGCTGACCATTTGGGCCGAGCGCAGCGGCGTGGATATCATCAAGCACGGGGAGGGATCTGACCCCGCTGCCGTGGTGTTTGATGCCATGAATGCGGCCAACGCCCGGGGCGTGGATGTGGTGCTCATTGACACTGCCGGCCGCCTGCACAACAAGCAAAACTTAATGAACGAGCTCAACAAAATTGCCAGAGTCATTGACCGGGAGGCAAATGGTAACTCCAAAGAAGTTCTTCTGGTGCTGGATGCCACTACTGGGCAAAATGGTCTGATTCAGGCCAAACAGTTTGCCGAGAGCGCAGGCCTGACGGGCATTGTTCTTACAAAGCTGGATGGCACGGCCAAAGGCGGCATTGTGGTCGCCATCGCCAAAGAACTGGGTCTACCGGTGAAGTTTGTCGGCCTCGGAGAGGGGATTGACGATCTCCAGCCCTTTGACCCCAAGGAGTTTACCCAGGCACTGATTTAAGCACAAGAAAGGATGGCAAGACCATGAAGCGAGTTGACGGACGGATTTTTGATGCCTTGCGCCCGGTGGAAATTGCCACCAATGTGAATAAGTTTGCAGAGGGCAGCTGCCTGATTCGCTGCGGCGACACCCATGTGCTCTGTACCGCCAGCGTAGAGGAGCGTGTGCCTCCCCATGTGATGTTTGGCGAGGGCTGGGTGACGGCGGAGTACAACATGTTGCCCCGGGCCAACCGGGAGCGCAGCCGCCGGGACATCTCCAAGCTAAAACTCTCTGCCCGCTCGGCAGAGATTCAGCGCCTGGTTGGCAGGTCCCTGCGGGCTGCGGTGGATATGCAGCTGTTGGGTGAGCGCACCATCACCGTGGACTGTGATGTGCTCCAGGCCGATGGGGGCACCCGCACTGCCAGCGTAACCGGTGGTTTTGTGGCTCTGGTGCTGGCCTGCAAGCAGCTTATGCGCCAGGGGGCTCTCTTGCGTATGCCGGTGAAGCGCTATGTGGCCGGCGTCTCTGCCGGCATTGTGGAGGATGAACTACTCCTTGATCTATGCTATGAGGAGGACTCTGCCGCTATGGTGGACCTGAACTGCGTGATGACGGGAGAAGGGGAGCTCATTGAGCTCCAAGCCACGGGAGAAGGCCGACCCTTTACCTTGGATGAGCAAAAAAAGCTCCTTGCCCTGTGTGAAAAGGGGATTTACCAACTGCACAAGCTACAGAAGGACGCCATTGGGGGCCTGGAACCATGAGAGCCGTACTAGCCAGCCAGAATGAAAAAAAGCTGCGAGAGCTCCAGGACATTCTCACCGATTTGGGCATTGACGTGATGCTCCAGGCCGAGGCTGGGGTCTCCATTGACGTGGAAGAGACCGGCAGCACCTTTGAGGAGAATGCCATCTTAAAGGCGGAGGCCGTCGGGACCGCTACGGGCCTTGTGGCCATTTCCGATGATTCCGGCCTGGAGGTGGATGCCTTGGACGGTGCGCCTGGTGTCTACTCCGCCCGCTACGGTGGAGAAGGTTTGGATGACGTGGCCCGCTATCAGCTTCTGCTGCGCAATATGGAAGGCCAGGAGAACCGAGCCTGCCGCTTTGTCAGCTGCATCTGCTGTGCCTTTCCGGACGGAACTCGCATTGTGGTGCGGGGGGAATGCCCCGGTCAACTGCTCCACGAGGCCAGGGGCACTGGGGGCTTTGGCTATGATCCGGTTTTTTACCTGCCGGAACTGGGGAAGGCAATGGCAGAGCTGACCCCAAATGAAAAAAATCAAATTTCCCACAGGGGCCGGGCTCTTGTGGCACTTAAAAAGGAATTGGAGACCTATTTACATGGAACTAAGCAGTAAGCAACGAGCCCAGCTCCGCGCCCTTGCCAACGGCATTGATACGATTTTGCAGATTGGCAAAGACGGAATTGGGGACAACCTGGTGAAGCAGGCAAATGACGCCCTAGAGGCGAGAGAACTGATTAAGGGCAAGGTGCTGGAAAACGCCCTGCTCTCTACCCGAGAGGCGGCAGAGGAACTGGCACAGAAAAGCCGCAGCGAGGTTGTGCAGGTCATCGGAACCAAATTTGTTCTCTATCGTCAAAGCCACAAGAAGGATAAGAAGGACAAAATTGTCTTGGTGAAGGACAAAAAGCCCAGGGCCTAGGTGTATGACCGCAAGGTTTTTCCGTGGAAAGTCTATGTGGATGGTTTTATAAATAAGCTGAGACCGGAGGGCAAGAAACATGAAAGTAGGAATTTATGGGGGTACCTTTGACCCACCTCATTTAGGGCACATGGAGGCTGCCTGTGCGGCCGTAGGCCATCTTGGCCTGGACCGCTTGCTATTGATTCCCAGCAAGCTGCCTCCACACAAGTTTTTACCCGAGGATACTGCTGGCACTGATCACCGCTATGCCATGGTGGAAATTATGGCCGACGGCGTGGGACCAAAGGCCCAGGTGCGAGACCTGGAACTGCACCGAGAGGGGCCCAGCTATACCGTAGATACCGTCAAAACCCTGCGCAATGAGATGCCCGATGCCCAGTTTTTTCTCCTGATGGGCACGGATATGTTTTTGAGCTTTGAAAACTGGCGGGAGGCGGAGACCATTGCCAAAGAGGCCATCTTAGTCCCCTTCCGGCGGGAGAGCACGGATTCCCATGAGCTGTTTGCGGTGCAGAGCGAGCGCCTTCAGGCAAGCCTGGGTGCCCAGATTACACAGCTGAACTTACCTAAGATCCATCCCATTTCCTCTACCCAGCTGCGCCATTTGCTCAAGGCGCCGAACACCCGGGCCGAGGGCGGTGCTCTTTTGTGGGATTCGGTCTACGGCTATATTCTGCGCCACGGACTCTATGGCACAGGCGGTGATCTCGCTCATTTGGAACTGGATCAGCTGCGGGCGGTCTCTTACTCCATGATTCGGGCCGCACGGATTCCCCATGTGCAGGGTACGGAGGAAACCGCTGCCAAGCTGGCGGAGCGTTTTGGTGCAGACTCTTTGATGGCCCGCAGAGCAGCAATTTTGCATGACTGTACCAAATACTGGTCCACCAGTGAACATCTCGCTCTTTGTAACACCCATTCGGTTTCGGTGGGATCCCTAGAGCGCAAAACTGAAAAGATGCTCCATGCGATCTCCGGGGCTCTTTTGGCGGAAACGGTCTTTCATGAAACACCGGAGGTCTGCGCTGCCATTGCCTGCCACACCACAGGAAAGGCCAATATGACGACCTTAGACAAGGTTTTATACGTTGCAGATTACATTGAGCCAAACCGAGCCTTTGACGGTGTAGAGGCCCTGAGAGCCGCAGCCTTTGAGGATTTAGATAAGGCCATGCTTATGGGGCTTGAGACGACCATGGCGGAGCTGAAGGAAAAAAACGCTCCCATTCATGAACACACAAAGCAGGCTCTTTTAAGCCTGAAAGGAAGCTAAGCAATGCAAGAACAGCGACATTCATCACCGAATTCTGATTCGGAACAAAAGTTTGGAAGACAGGGAGGCTCTGGGCCCAGTCCTTGGCCCTCCCGGGCAGTAGGGAGAGGGGCCCAGCCTATTCCCCCAAAACTAATCCAGGAACAACAAACACGGAAGGCAGAGCTTCGAGCAAAGCGCCGAAGAATTGCCTATCGGGCAGTCATCGTCCTTTTGGTTGTCATTCTCTCCGCCCTGGTGGCGGTAGCCGTTTGGTGGAAGGATTTTATCAATAAACCCGCACTGCCCGACCCCTCCGTTCGCCCTGAGACCTCCAATCAAACGGATACCTCGGACTCGCCCTTCCGTATGGGGGGAGACCGGAAGAAGGACTTTTTTACTTTTCTGGTCATCGGACGGGACACCGGGGGCGGAGGCAATACGGATACCATTCTGTTGGCCTCCTATGATGTGCCAAACCAAGAACTAAACGTGATGAGCATTCCCCGGGATACGATGGTGAATGTCTCCTGGGAGATTAAAAAAATCAATTCCGTCTACCCCATCTACGGCGGGGGTGACAAGGGGATTGACGCTCTGGACAAGGAGATTTCACAGCTGGTTGGCTTTGTGCCCGACTTTCAGGTGGTGCTGGAGTGGAAGGCTGTGGGAGAATTGGTGGATGCCCTGGGGGGTATCACCTTTGATGTGCCGGTGAATATGCGGTATACCGACCCCACCCAAAACCTCTACATCAACGTGAAGAAGGGCGAGCAGCTTTTAAACGGAGATCTCGCCATGCAAGTGGTCCGCTTTCGCAGCTACCCAGACGGTGACTTGGGCCGTGTAAAGGTACAGCAGGACTTTTTGAAGGCTGTGGTGAAAAAATGTCTGCGTCTGGAAAATATGACCAAGGTAACCCAGCTTGCCAAGGTCTTTACCCAAAATGTAAAGACCAATCTTAAAGTTGAGGAAATTGCCTGGTTTGCAGATAAAGCCATTTTTTCCGGTCTTAAAATGGAAAATGTGCATTTTATGACCATGCCCAACCAGTTGGCCAGCCTATGGAGCCCCACCTATGGCAACTACCAATCCTACGTGGTGCCCATTGTAAGCGAACTGGTAACGATGGTGAATGAGCAGTTTAATCCCTACATTTTGAATCTAAATCGAAATGAACTGGATATTATGGTGGTAGATGCCAACGGAAAAGTAAGCTCCACCACAGGGAAGCTGGAAGATCCCAGCGTGAACAACTATCGGAACTCCGGTGGCGGTTCCAGCTCCGGTAGCAGTAATTCCAGCAGTTCCGGCAGCAGCTCCAGCAGTTCCGGTGGAAACTCGGACAATAGCAGCTCTGGTAGCAACGTCAGTAGTAACAGCAGCGGACAGGGAACCGAAAACCCAGATGCAACGCCCGAACAGACAGATGTCCCCGATGGACAGGGAGAAAACAGCTCCGGCGGAACAGAGGTGCCAGCGCCACCCCCTCCAGAGCCTCCTGCTCAAGAGGTGGCTCCTGCACCCGCACCGGTTGAGCCTGTGTCACCCCCACCTCCAGCGACAACTTAAACAACTGACGATTCGTCTAGGGCTGAATTGGCCCGTAGGAAAGGAAGATTTGTATTTTGACAACGAAAGAAATGGCCCTCACCCTTGCGAAGGCATTGGATGAAAAAAAGGCCCAGGAGATTGCGGTGCTGGAGATTGATCAGGTTAGCTCTTTGGCTGACTACTTTGTCATCTGCACCGGCAGCTCTGCCCCCCAGCTGAAGGCTATGGCCGACGGGGCGGAAAAGGCCATGAAAGAGGCGGGGATTCTACCCCACCATATTGAAGGACACCGGGGCGGAACTTGGATTTTGCAGGATTACGGCGATGTGATTTTGCACCTTTTTTCCGAGGAAGCAAGAGAGTTTTACGATTTGGACCGCCTGTGGGCCGATGCCAAAAAGGTGGATCTTGGCGATATTTTAAAACAGAGCTAAGCTCTGTGACCTTTGAGTGAGTAAGAGGAAAGAAGTGTGAAGAGCGTGAAATACGAGTTTGATGCCATTGAAAAAAAGTGGCAGGGCCGGTGGCTGGATGCAAAATGCTATCAGACCCAGGAGGGGTCTGCAGGACCTAAGTTCTATGGCCTGGTGGAGTTCCCCTATCCCTCTGCCCAAGGTCTGCATGTGGGGCACACCCGTCCCTACACCGCTATGGACGCCGTGGCGAGAAAGCGTCGCATGGAGGGCTATACCGTCCTGTTTCCTATGGGATATGACGCCTTTGGTCTACCCACCGAAAACTATGCGATTAAAAATCGCATTCACCCGGCGAAGGTAACCCATGATAACATTATTAACTTTCGCAACCAGCTCCAGCGGCTGGGCTATTCCTTTGACTGGGAGCGAGAAGTTGACACCACGGACCCCCACTACTATAAGTGGACTCAGTGGATTTTCCTCCAGATGTACAAGAAGGGCCTGGCTTATAAGAGCTCCATGCCCGTGAACTGGTGCACCTCTTGCCTGTGCGTATTGGCCAATGAGGAAGTGGTCAACGGCGTCTGTGAGCGCTGCGGTTCCGCCGTGGTGCGCAAGGACAAGAGCCAGTGGATGCTGAAAATCACCGAGTATGCCCAGCGTCTGATTGACGACTTGGACGAGGTGGATTTTATCGACCGGGTCAAGGCCCAACAGATCAACTGGATTGGCCGTTCCACCGGTGCCCAGGTGCGGTTTGAAACCAGCCAAGGGGATGCTTTAGAGATTTATACCACCCGTCCGGATACCCTCTTCGGCGCTACCTACATGGTGCTCTCTCCAGAGCATCCCTATGTCACCCAGTGGAAAGATGCCCTGGGAAACTGGGATGACGTGACCGCATACGTGGAAAAGGCCTCCCACAAATCCGACTTTGAGCGCACCGAGTTGGTCAAGGAAAAAACAGGTGTTTTGCTCCAGGGTGTTACCGCAAAGAACCCGGTGAATGGGAAGGATATCCCCATTTTCATCTCCGACTATGTGCTGATGTCCTATGGCACCGGCGCCATTATGGCCGTCCCAGGCCACGACCAGCGTGACTGGGAGTTTGCCAAAAAGTTTGGCTGTAACATTGTTGAGGTTGTCCAGGGCGGCGACATTGAGAAAGAATCCTTTACCATCAAGGATGACACCGGAATCATGGTGAACTCCGGCTTTTTGGATGGCAAGACGGTAAAAGATGCCATCCCTGCCATGAACCAGTGGCTGATTGAACAGGGCCTAGGCTATGAAAAGGTAAACTTTAAGCTGCGTGACTGGGTCTTCTCCCGTCAGCGCTACTGGGGGGAACCCATTCCCATGGTCTCCTGCCCCAAGTGTGGCTGGGTGCCCCTGCCCGAGAGCGAACTGCCCCTCCTGCTGCCTGAGGTGGAGAGCTATGAACCCACCCAGACAGGGGAGAGTCCCCTATCCAAACTGCGGGACTGGGTGGAGACCACCTGCCCCCACTGCGGCGGCCCTGCTGAGCGGGAGACGGATACCATGCCCCAGTGGGCGGGTTCCTCCTGGTATTTCCTGCGCTATATGGACCCCAACAATGACAAGGCCCTGGCGGACAAAGAGCGCCTGGACTATTGGGGAATGGTGGACTGGTACAACGGCGGCATGGAGCACACCACCCTTCACCTGCTCTATTCCCGCTTCTGGCATAAATTCCTCTATGACATTGGCATAGTACCCCATAAGGAGCCCTATGCCAAGCGCACCAGCCATGGCATGATCTTAGGGGACGGCGGGGAGAAAATGTCTAAGTCCCTGGGCAATGTGATTAACCCCACCGACGTGATTAACCAGTACGGCGCCGACACCATGCGCACCTACATCATGTTCATTGGTGACTTTGAGAAAACCGCTGCCTGGTCCGACAACGCCGTGCGCGGCTGCAAGCGCTTTCTCGATCGGGTTTGGAATCTGATGGAGAAGGCTCAGGGGGGCGATGAGTTAAGCCCTGCCACGGAGGGACTCGTCCACAAGACCATTAAAAAAGTGGGCGACGACATTGAGGCCATGAAGTTTAACACCGCCATTGCCGCTTTGATGACCCTGGTGAATGAATTTTATGACAAGGGCTTGAGCCGTGGGGATTTGAAGATGCTGGTCACCCTGCTCTCTCCCTTTGCCCCCCACCTCTGTGAAGAGATGTGGGAACTGCTGGGCGGCAAAGGTTTTGTCACCACAACCGCTTGGCCAAAGTATGACCCCGCTAAGACCGTGGATGCCCAGGTAACCCTTGCCATACAGGTCGGCGGCAAGCTGAAGGCTACCGTCTCCATGGAAACCGGCAGCAGTGAAGAAGCGATTTTGGCTGCTGTAACGGCTGAACCAAAGATTGCAAAGCTCTTAGAGGACATGGAGATTGTCAAGACCATCTTTGTGCCAAATAAGCTGGTAAACCTCATTTTAAAGCCAAAAGCCTAAGGGATAATTGTGAATCTTCTGTGAAGAGCCCTGCATTTAGAGCCGAGCTTATTGACAAATGAATTTGAATTGCATATAATACCAATGTTGAAGCCATATAATGGCCCTTTGGTGAGCGGCAACGGCCGCCACTTCGGAGGGAGGGAAAGTAAATGTCAGAAGTCCATATTAAGGATAACGAGTCTCTGGAGAGCGCACTGAAGCGCTTTAAGCGCAGCGTGGCGAAGTCCGGTGTGATGGCGGAAGCGCGCAAAAGAGAGCACTATGAGAGTCCCAGCGTTAAGCGCCGTAAGAAGTCAGAGGCTGCACGAAAGAACAAGAAAAAGGCATATTAAAAATAAAAGTCCCGCTCCTATGGAGCGGGACTTTTTGCAGATTATAAGGGCCAGGATGGAATTCCCATCCTGGCCCTTTTTCTATTTAGTCAATGTAGACAATGGGCTTAATCAGATCCGGCTCCTTGCGGTCCATAAGATGGAAGGCATCCTCGATCTTGTCAAAGCCATGGAACTTGTGGGTGATCAGCTTTGTGGGGTCAATGCGGCCATAGCGAATCAGCTCCATCATTTTCTCCATGCGCACGGCACCTCCGGGGCAGAACCCACAGCGAATGTCCTTATTGGACATGCCAAGACCCCAGTACCAGGCGGGCATGGAAAGGGTGTCCTTCAAATCAAAAAAGTTGATGTTTGCGATGGTTCCCATAGGCCGGGTCATGGCCACCGCCTGGGCAAAGGTCTCCTGGGTGCCGCCGGCAATGATCACCTTGTCGGCACCGCCACCAGTGAGTTCCTTGACCTGCTCGACGATGTCACCTTCCTTATAGCTGACAATATGGGTGGCACCATACTCCTTGGCTACTTTTACGCAGTTGGGCCGGGTGCCAATTCCAATGAGCTGACCTGCACCCTTCAGTGCTGCCCCTGCCACGGCCATAAGACCTACCGGGCCAATGCCTATCACCACAACCTTGTCCCCGTATCCAATCTCTGCTAGCTCTACCCCATGAAGGCCCGTGGACATCATATCAACGGTCATCAGGGCTGCCTCCGGTGCAATCTGGTCGGGTAGAATGGTCAGGTTTGCATCGGCCTGATTCACATGAAAGTACTCGGCAAACACACCGTCTTTGGTCGAGAGGAATTTAAAGCTGCCCATTAAGCCGTGGTCGTGGGCGGTGGATTTGCCGCTCTGCATGCCGGGTGCAAGCCAATCGGGGGTAACGCAGGGCACAACCACCACATCACCTGGTTTGAACTTCGTCACCAGGGAGCCCACTTCTACGACCTCGGCAATGGCCTCATGCCCCAGAATCATATTTTTCTTATCCCCGGCCCCGCCGTGCATGGCGTGGGTATCCGAGGAGCAGGGGGCCACCAGTTTTGGCCGCAGGATGGCGTCCAGGGGTCCACATTCCGGGCACTCTTTCTCCATCCAACCGGGATTCCCAATGGTGAGGATTCCATAGCCCCTCATTGTTTTCTTACTCATAACTGCATAACCTCCTAGTTTAAACTGTAGTTAAAGACCAGTATACTCTCATATGACAGGGGACGCAAGTTGAAATAACCCCTATGGCCGATTCCGCCGAAACAGTAGGCTGCAAAAAAACAGCAGCGCCAGATATAGGGTAATGCTTGCTCCGGCAGAGGTGCCGAGATAGAACGACGTGAGTAGGCCTGCAATCCCACACACAAAAGCGGAGAGAACGGCGCACAAGTGGTAGGCGCTCATCCGTCTGGTCAGGTTTCGAGAGAGGGCACCAGGCAACACCAGCAAGGAGTTGATCACCAGCAAACCAACCCAACTCATGGCTAAGGTAACCACCAGGGCGATGGCCATAGTTAACAGTGCATTTTTCCAAAAGATTGAAACCCCACGACTGCGGGCCAAGACGGGGTGGACTGATGACAGCAGCAGTCCATTAAAACTGCTCAGCCAGAGGATCAAAACCAAAAGCAGGATCAAAAAGAGAAGAGCAATCTTCTCCGGTGCCACGCTTAAGATATCCCCAATGAGCAGACTGTTGAAGCGAGAGAAATTCTGCCCCCCCAAGGTGGAGAGAAAAATACCCAGAGCAAGTGCGGCTGAGGAGAACACCCCGATAATCGTATCGCTGCTCATGCTGCTTTTTTCCCGTACTACCGAAAACAGCAAGGCAAAGCCTAAGGCAAAGATCACCGCACTGGTGGTCTGCTCCAAAAGGCCTGCAACAGCACCCACTGCCATCCCGGTAAAGGCCGAATGGCCCAGGGCATCGGAAAAAAAGGAGAGGTGATTTTGTACGACCATGGTAGAGAGCAGGCCGAACAATGGCGAGATAACCAAAATAGCCAAGAGGGCATTTTTCATAAAATACATGCCATCGGTCGCCGCCCAAGAGAAGGGCAAAAGGGCAACTAAATCATACCAAAGCTGCATCAAGAACCCTCCTGTCTGGGGGAAATCGGGGACAGATGAAAGGCATCCATAAACTCCTGGGAGGCGAGTACGGCTTTGGGGGGACCCACTAGGCGCAGCTCTTTTTGCAGAAGCAGTACCTTATCCGCATAGCGCTCTAAGGCAGAAAAGTCATGGGTGGAGTAGAGAATGGAGAGGTCATATTGTTTTCGGATTTTGAGCAGCATCTCCATTAACTGATATTCCCCCTCTACATCAATGCCGGAAAGGGGTTCATCCAAAATCAAAATCTGGGGAATGGGCTCTAGGGCCAGGGCCAAAAGGACCCTCTGTAGCTCCCCGCCGGAGAGGGCACCAATGGGCCGATCCAGCAGTTCTGCCCCGTGGACCCGCTCCAGGCAGGCAGATACCCGGCGACGCAGGGATTTGGGCGCCGGCAGAAAGGCAGGGTAGCGGGATATGGCGGCGCCAAAAAAATTCAGCACCGTAAGCGGATCCCCCCGATCAAAGCTGGGGCTCTGGGGCACATAGCCAATGAGAGGGCTAGAGGGCCGCTCACCAGCCCTCTGAAAGCGGATGCTTCCGGAGTAACTGCCCTGGCCCAACAGGCTCTGGAGCAGAGAGGTTTTCCCCCCTCCGTTGGGCCCAATCAGGGCGACAATCTCCCCACAGTGAAGGTGAAAGTTAATATCATGAAGAATACAGCGATCCTCCCGCTTCACCTCTAGGTTCGTTACCTCCAAGCAGCAGGCTCCAGCGCAGCCCTGCTCCGGGGGATAGTGGCGCTTCCCTATCATTGCAGCGCCTCCCTTATCACGGCAGCATTTTCTCTCATGGCAGAAAGATAGGTATCCAGGGAGGCCGCCTCGGTCTCCCCACTCATAATCATAGATAGCTCATAGAGCCCTACCCCAGATTCCCGGGCAATGGCCTGGGCGGTGGCATCGGCGCTATTCTCTTCCGTAAAAATAGCGGACAAACGATACTCCTCAATGAGGCTAAGGGCTTCTGCAATCACCTGGGCTGAGGCCTCTTGGCCCTGCTCCTCTTCTACAGACAGGAGAACGGTAAGCCCATAGGCCTCCGCAAAATAGGCAAACCCGTCGTGAAACACGATGAGATACGGGTAGGTAAGGTCCGAAAGCTCCTCTCGCAGCTCCGCATCCAAGGCAAGCAGGCGCTCTACGGCATTGCTGGCGTTACGCTGATACGTCGCTGCATTCTTTGGGTCCAGTTTCGCCAGTTCCTTGGCAATACCCTGGATCATCACCGCCGCCCTGGTGGGATCCATCCAAACATGGGGATCCATGGCCTCAGAGTCAGACCCTACCGACTCTGTTCCCTGGCTGCTAAGAAGCAGAATCCCTTCTGCGCAGGTCAGCACGGTGGGCCGGGCATCCTTTGGAATCCCGGCAATGGCATCCAAAACAAAATCATCCAGACCAGCCCCGTTTACAATCAAAAGATCTGCGGATTCCAAAGCCTTCATATCCGCCATACTTAGGCTGTAATCGTGGAGGCAACTGATCTCCTGATTCACAAGAGGCACAAGAGTCACCCCTTCCACGTCTTTGGTCACTTCCTTAGCGAAGAGAAAAAGGGGATAGGTGCTGGAAACGATCCGTAGACGGCTGTCATCCGAGATTGCCTCTCCTGCTGATCCTGTTTGGTTTTGTGTGCAGGCGCAAAGACACAGACACAGACTCATCCCAAGAAAGAACGCAAGTGTTTTTTTCATGATTGCGATACCTCACAGCTAAACTCAGTGGCCTATAGCAGAGAGCTATAGTTATGTTAGACTAACTCTTACTATTATAACGGATTGAGAGCAGCTTGTAAAACAAAAAAGAAGATGGACCAGCAAGTTTTCCTTTATCCCTTTGCCTATGAAAAAGCAGCCTTGGCATTTTGCCAAGACTGCTCTCACCGTTTCAAAAGGGATTTTCCGCTTCCTACCCAGCGTGCTTCCTACTTAGCTTGAGTAGGCACGAAGAAGTCGCTCACGGCATTAAAGTTGGAGTAATCTGTTGTAATCGTCATCTTTGTTGCAGAGACTTCCATCGCGATTCCCAAGTCATCCTTGAACATCTTGGAGATTTCCTTGTAAATGCTATCTAGCATTCCGGTCATATCCATCTCAAAGCGCAGTACATAGCCGTCGGCCCCAACATAAAAAGAAAAAGGAATATCGCCCAGGCTGCTAAATAGCTGCTCTTCGGTGAGACCGGTTCTGCTGATTTGCGAAATATCTCCCATTGTATCACCAAGTCCCGCAGTTTGGAACACCTCAACGATATGCTCCTTGGGGATTTGACCTGTATACTTGGTCGCTTTCTTTCCGTCTATCGTTACTTCTCCCACTTCGACCATATCAGGTGAAATGCTGGGGTACATGTCTAGCATGGTAGCGGCGTTAAACCCGCCACTGCTTGCATTTTCCTCCACACTGCTTTTCCAGCCACTTCCATTGTTGATATAGGCCATATAATTGCTCCCCTGGGCAATTAAATAACACTCTTCTTTGCTCGTAACTGCTCCATTCTCCTGAACCTCTACCAGGAGCTTGTACTTTTCTGGATTGGCAATATAGCTTAAATCCATCATCACTTTCATTTCTATCTTGTCTGCCAGACCAATCGCAGAAATATTCAGGGCAACATCCATCACGGTTTTTGCTTGAAGACTGCTGGCGGCAGAGGTCTTTTCCGTTGCTGCCTGCACCTTAGACAGGGCCGTCTCAACTGGGGCACTGGCCAGACTCTCTTTCACAAGCTCCAGCAGGGTTTTGTCTCCCCCTTTTGCCTTAACATCCAGGGCAGCAGAGGCGATAATCACGGCATCGCCCCGAGTAAACACAGTTGTATTCTCATTGTATTGGCCTTGCGTCACACCCAGAGCATCCGTCTTCTCCCAGGCTTTCTCCCAATTAAAATCCTTTGTAGAATCATAACCTAGGGCACGTAGAATGAAAGTGAGATATTGGGCTGCACTCACCGTCTCCTCGCTGCCAAAGCTGGTCTCGCTCACGCCCCGGGTCAGGCCATTTTGATAGGCATAGCTGACATAGCCCTTTGCCCAGTGAGGCACATCTGTAAAGGGCATGTCGGCCTTCATGGTCTTTACCTGGGCATCTTTGCCCAAAAGGCGAACCAGTAGGGTAACCCCCTCAGAACGAACGAGGGCTCGATCTAGGTCATAGTTGGGGCTTCCGTCGGCATTGGTGCCTACCCCACTAAACAAGCCAAGGCCATTGAGACGATCAGCGGCGGTTTTTGCCTCATTGGTAGCAGCAAAGGCAGGCATTGTAAGGCTAAGACAAAGGCATAGTACCAGGAATAACGACAGCCGTTTCTTTTTCATAAAAATGTTTCTCTCCTCTTTTTACTCTCTGCGAAAGAGTTTGAACCCACATTATAACAAAATTCGACTATTTTGTAAAGAAATAGCACCTCTTCCAAACTGTTCACAGTTTGTTATGGACTTCTGCTAAAAAAGCAGGTAAAATAGCAGGAAAATAGTCTTTTCTTTTATTCTACTACATTTCCTGAGGAGGAATTTTTTTGTACAAAGTGCAAAACTGGATGGAGAACTTTTGCCGCCGTCATCCTCGCTTTTCCATCCCCAATTTAATTCTCTATGTGATTGCTGCCAATGTTGGGGTTTTTCTTCTGGATTCTTTTTCCGACGGTTGGGTTTCACAACTGTTGTATTTTAACCGTGAGGCTATTCTCCATGGTCAGGTCTGGCGAATCCTCACCTTTGTTGCCGTTCCCGATTCCTTCTCCGGAGCGGGTTTACAGTTTTCCGATGTTCTTTTCTTTGCCATTTCCATGTATTTTTACTACTTCATAGGCTCTACTTTAGAGCGTTATTGGGGTTCTGCTAAGTTTACTATCTTCTATTGTTCCGGTGTGCTTTTTAATATTCTCATTGGCTTTGTCCTTGGCCTTAACTTTGGCATGACCTATGTGCATCTATCTCTCTTTTTTGCTTTTGCCACTCTGTTTCCCGATATGCAGATTCTTCTGTTCTTTCTTATCCCTGTTAAAATAAAGTGGCTGGCACTGCTTAGCGCCCTTTTCTTTGTATTAAAAATACTAACCTTTTTATTCAGCACAATGCCACTGGCTGCTCTGATCCCCTTAGCGGCAATTCTCAACTACCTGCTCTTTTTCTCCGGAGACCTGATTGACCTTTTGCGCCGCTCTGGAAGGCTGATGAAGCACAACACAAAGCATCAAAAGAAAACCATAGACTTTAAAGCCGCCCAGCGCCATGCCCAGGAGAAAAAGGGTTACCTACACAAATGCGCCGTTTGCGGGCGTACCGACGTAACAAACCCCGAACTGGAGTTTCGCTACTGCTCCAAGTGCAAAGGCTATTACTGCTACTGCTCCGAACACCTAAACTCCCATGTACACATTGAGTAAGGAGGCCTTTCACCATGATGGATGACCAAGCACTGGTCGACCTGGCACTTGCTGCCCGAACAAAAGCCTATGCGCCCTATTCCGGCTTCCATGTTGGGGCCGTCTTAGAGAGTGAGGATGGCCAGATTTTTACGGGATGTAATGTAGAAAACGCCGCCTATGGTGAGTGCATCTGTGCTGAACGCACTGCACTGGTCAAAGCAGTAAGTGAAGGAGTACAGCACTTTCGTCGCATTGCCATTGCCGGCAGTGGGTCCGACCATTGTTGGCCTTGTGGTGCCTGTCGCCAGGTTTTGGCCGAATTCGCCCCGAAACTGACCCTGCTGGTCTCCGATAACCAGGGCAACTACATTCGCACATTTTTAGAGGATTTACTTCCCCATCACTTTGGCCCAAATAACCTATAATCTATTTTTCTTTTTCTGTAACAAAAACGCCTGGTTATTGCAGAAACTCTCTGCAATACCAGGGTTTTTTGTCGATTTTTGTGTCTGTTCCCTTGACATTGTTGGCCGTTTGGCTTATGATTAGTCATAGTATAAATGACAATATGGTATCAAAAACCTTTTATTAGTAACAAAAGCGTAACAAAATTGGAGGTCCTCATGTCTCTGTACACAGTAAAACATCATCCGGCACGCAAGGCCTTGGGTTTGCTCTGCGCTACCCTTGCTTTGCTGCTCCTTGTGGTCTGTCTTCCCACCCAGACGTTGGCCAGCGTCACCCAGTCTGACATTGATTCACTAAAGGATAAGCAGACCCAGATTTCCGACAACAAAAAGAACTTAGAAGCAAAAATCACTACCATACAAAATGACAAATCCAAAGCCGTTGAGCGCAAATCTCTTCTTGAGCAGCAGATTGAAGCAGTGCGGCAGGACATTGAGGTCACAAACAACCTCATTGCACAGCTGGATGTCAAGATTCAGGAGGAGACTGCTCGCCTTGAAGAGGCCCAGCGCAAAGAGGCAGAGTATACTGTTCGCTTTAACGAGCGAGTTCGTGCCATGGAAGAGCGTGGAAACGTAAGCTATTGGTCTGTACTCTTCGGGTCCAAAAGCTTTTCCGACTTGCTCGACAACATGACTGCCATTAATGAAATCATGGAATACGACAACCTCGTTATAGATCAGTTGGAAGCTGCTCGCATTGAGGTTGCCGAGGCCAAGGCTGCTTTAGAAAATGACCGTGCCGACCAGCAGGAGGCAAAGGCGCAGATGGAGTCTGCCAAGGCCGAACTGCAACGACAGCAAAAAGCAGTAGAGGCCCTGGTAAAGGAAATCGAATCCAAGGAAGCCGATTACCGGGATCAACTTCACGCCTTGGAGATGAACGCAGCAAGCTTGAGTCGGGAGATTGCCGCCGCTGAACGCCGATATGTCGAGCAGCTGGCCGCTATGCAAAACTCGGGTGTTGGAAATGGTAGCTACGTCTGGCCTCTAACGGGTTACCATAGAATCTCTTCTGCTTACGGCTGGCGCAACTGTCCTTTCCATGGTCGAGAGTTCCATAGCGGAATCGATCTGCCGGCCCCTGCGGGCACTCCAATTTTGGCGGCGCAGCCTGGTGTGGTATTGATTTCAACTTACCACGGTTCCTATGGTAATTATGTCGTCATCGCCCATCCAAGTGGCGGAAAAACCCTCTATGCCCATATGAAATCACGTGCCGTCAGTGTCGGCTCCAACGTGAGCGGCGGGCAAGTGATTGGCTATGTAGGCACCACTGGTTCTTCAACGGGCAACCACCTGCATTTTGAAGTTTGGACTGGTAAGAACTCGTCGAGCAGAGTGAATCCCATGAGCGTCTATTAATCGAAAGAAGCCGCATCACCTAGTTAAGGTGATGCGGCTTTTCTTGTTCTCTTATTGGGAGAAAAAAAGAGCAGCCTTCAAGTCGGCTGCTCTTTTCTGTGCTCCAATTAGACAGGTTCAAACATGCTCTTGTCTGCCCCACAACTAGGACACACAAAGTCATCGGGCAGATCCTCAAAGGCAATGCCAGGGGCAATCCCTGCATCGGCATCCCCCTTCTCGGGATCATAAATATAACCACACAGGGTGCATTCGTACTTTTTCATAGGGCTTACCGTCCTTTCTTTAATCGTAACAAGATTAGTCTAGGATCAACGTGGGTGCCGCATAGGTTCTGCTTCCCATGTCCTGGTCCAGCTCAAAAAGCCCCTTACTGTCCTTCCCAAACAGCTCGAATCGGGTAATCAAATCCTTTGCATTCTTTTCTTCCTCGCCCTGCTCCTTGACAAACCAGTTCATAAACTCCACCGTGCGAAAATCTTTCACACTCATGGCAGCATCGTAGATATTATGAATCCAGGCGGTTACCAGCTGCTCGTGCTCCAGGGCGCGCTTTAAGGGCACAGCAAAGTCCGTATAGTGCTCCTGAGGTGCATCAATGGGGAGCAGGCGCACGTTCTCATCATTGTTCAGCAGATAGCTGCGAATCAGCATCGCATGATCTCGCTCCTCCTGGGCCTGGATATAAAACCAGTTCTCAAAGCCACTAAGCCCCACATCGCTATAGTAGTTGGCCATGTCAAGATAGAGATAGGCGGAGTATAGCTCCTTCATAATCTGCTCGTTGAGCAGTTTGGACACTTTTTCATTTAACATACTGGGCAAACTCCTTTCTTCTAACAACACGAAATAGGCACCGAACGGACAGCCTATTATAATCCCATCATATTGAGGATTTCCTGCTTGGGCTGTACACCTACTGCAGTGGCCTTTGCCTCCCCATTTTCCATTACGACAAGAGTGGGAATGCTCATAACATTAAACTTGCTTGCCAACTCAGGCTCCTGGTCTACATTGACCTTAGCCACCTTAATTTGGGTGTACTCTCCGGCAATCTCCTCAATCACGGGAGAAAGCATTTTGCAGGGCATACACCAGTCGGCATAAAAATCAATCAGCACAGGACTCTTGGCATTCATCACTTCTTCTTCAAAGTTTTTGTTTGTAAGTACTGTGGACATAGAAACCACTCCTTTTCAATGGAACAAATTTAAGATTATAACTCATTATAGCACTGAGACTATGTCTAATTCTATCCAAAAACATAGTCTTACACCGCCATTTGTAACTTTTTTGTGAACAAAACACCTTTTGTAGGGCTATTGATTTATTTCC
The DNA here is from genome assembly GCA_041830595.1 of Evtepia sp. Lineage (GTDB taxonomy): Bacteria > Bacillota > Clostridia > Oscillospirales > Oscillospiraceae > Evtepia. Next base: position 5,284 of record JBHAQX010000078.1, on the reverse strand, counting down.
TTTATTCTTCCGGAACAAGGGGTTGTGTCACAGGCTCGCCTGGGGCACCTTGTTCATCGGGAATTGCCGGCGGCACTTCCCCATACTTATCTTCCACCTGGTTCATCATCTGGCTAAAGTCTGTACTATGATCAAAGTCTTTTGCTTTCCCCTGTATCATGGTGATGCAAGTAATGCCACCCTCACTATTAAAGTAGGCCTGCTCAAATTTAACCTCTTGATTGCTGCCCTTTTTCTTTCCACTACCCGAAACATAGTAATGGGAGACCCCCTGCAAATCGGTACGCAGCTCTTCTGTCTGTGGCACAAATCCGTCTACATCTTCTTCAAGCTTTGCAAGAAGCTTCTCTTGTACCGATGGATCGGACAGCTTCTCCTCGCCGTTCTCAAAGGGAGTATAGCTAATGACAATGCTCCAATCATCCTTTCGGTCAGTGGGTGCATATACGGCATGGTTCTCCCCCGTCTCATAGAGGGAAAAACTGTCCGGCACACGACAGCGCAGCCCGTGGGCATCGTATTCCCGGGTTGCTGTCTGGCTACTGCTTCCCAAAACAGAGTCCCCCGTCTGGTTAGCTGGCTCTGTATCCCCTCCAGAGACGGGTTTGCTACAGGCAGAGAGCAGTAGACATAGTACACTGAGCAATACAAATAATCGTTTCATGGTATCTCCCCTTTTCCAGTTATCCTACCATATTCTCAACATAGGTTCAAGCCTTTCGATGCAGGCCAATCGCGAATACCCTCTAGGAAAATATCTGTTTCTCCTGCTTATTATTCCCTGTGTTTTTCGGCTGGAAAAACAAAGAAGCCCGCTCACCCTGCAGGGTGAGCGAGCCTTTTGGAGCTACTGGTGAGAATCGAACTCACAATCCCTTCATTACGAGTGAAGTGCTTTACCATTAAGCCACAGTAGCAGAGAAACAACGATTTTTCTGCCCTTCCCCCTAACAAAAAAGAACGCCTTCTGCATAGAGTCTGGGCTTGGTCATTTTAGCATAAAAAGCGTGCCTCGTCAACGGGAAACCTGCCCTCTGTTTTGAATACATTCTGTATTCAAAACAGAGGTGCGAAAGACCACTTTCCTTGTTAGCCTTGAAAACAAAGCTTTTGTTTTCGATCTCCATAAACATAGAAGGAAGGAGCGTTTACAGAAAGTTATACACACTTTCCACAAGGTTTTCCACATTTTGTGACAAAACTTCTACGAAACAGTTTGCCTACCATCAAACTCCCTACTTCCCCTCGGGAGGGGCCGCCGAAATATCCCGATTGGCATAGGCGTTCAAATCATTCCCTGCCCGTACACCGGCTAAATATTCATAGTAAGCCTGACTGCCGATCATAGCCCCATTGTCACCACAGAGACTAAGTGGGGGCATAAACAGAGAAAATCCCTCTCTTTGGCAGGCCTCTTCCAAGTCTCTCCGTATGCGTGAATTGGCCGCCACACCCCCTACCACAGCCAGCTTTCCATAGCCCAAGGTCTTAGTGGCCTGGATGCTGCGGGGCACGAGCATATGACTCACAGCAGCAGAAAAGGAGGCGGCCAAATCGGCCAGAGGCAGGGCTTCCTCCTTCTGCTTGGCGTTGTGAATCAGGTTCAGCATGGCCGTTTTCAGTCCGGAAAAAGACAAATCTAAGGGGGCATCCTTAATCTGAGCCAAAGGCAGCGAAAAAGCCTTATCGTCCCCGCCTTGGGCTAAGCGATCCAGGGGAGCCCCACCGGGATAGCCCAGCCCCAGCACCCGGGCAACTTTGTCGAAGCACTCTCCCGCCGCATCATCTCGACTGGCACCCAGCACCGCCATATCCGTATAGTCCCGCACGTCCACAATCAGAGAGGTTCCCCCGGAAATGCATAGGCAGACAAAGGGGGGTGTCAGTTCCGGATAGGCCAGGTAATTGGCCGCAATGTGCCCCCGCACATGGTGAACCGGAATGAGGGGCAGATCAAGGGCCAGGGCAATAGATTTTGCAAAGTTAACCCCCACCAGCAGGGCACCAATCAGCCCCGGGGCATAGGTCACCGCCACAGCGTCCAGATCCTCACGGGATAAATCTGCGGTTTCCAAGGCCTTGTCTGCAAGGCCTGCAATCACTTCAATGTGCTTGCGGGAGGCAATCTCCGGAACCACACCACCGTAGATCTCGTGCATATCCGCCTGGGAGGCGATGCAGTCCGCCAGAATGTCTCGGCCATCCCGAACCAGGGCCACCGCCGTCTCATCACAAGAGGATTCAATGGCAAGAATAATCATGTTATCACCTTATCTCGTTTTACAAGGAACGGCCCAAACTGCCCCAATCAATCACAGGAGGGCTATCCTTTGATGAGTCAAAAGGAATGCGCAGATACTTGCCCTGCTGGGCTTTGGTAAAGGAACTGCCATAGAGGTCTTGATAGGCACTTAGAACCTCCACGGGTTCCATGTCCTCCGCCGAGCTCAAAAGAAGCAAGTTGTAGTGAACCCCAAATACATGGGCATCATGGGGAAGGGTTCGGCAGCCATTCTTTCGGTAAAAATCCAGACGGCGCCGACGCTGTGCATCGGTCTCATCGCCCTGGAGGGCCTCCGCCTCTATGACAATGCCCTTTACCTGGGCAAACTGTCGTTTGAGCGCCGTCATAATCGCCCCACCCAGGCCTCGGCTTTGCTCTGTGCCAAAGACCCCCAAATAGTCCAACAATAGGTAGTCTCCTTTTGGGCTGCTCCATAAAAAGGCATAGCCCACCAGGCGCCCCCCATTTTCATAGGCACCATACGTGAAATAGCGGCCTTTTTCCATCAGTCCCTCTATGGTGGAAAGGGGTTTCCGCTCCTCCGGAGGGAAGGCCGCCGTCAGTTCCCCATGGTAAACGGCATACAGATCCTTCGGGCTAAGCTTCTTCAGAATCACGATTCCATCTCCGTGTCATTAAAATGGCATCCTCTTTGGGATTGCGATAGTATTGGGGGCGTCTGCCCTCGGGGGCAAAACCCAGAGAGCGGTAGAGTTCCAGGGCCGCCACGTTGGACTCTCGCACCTCCAAGGTGAGAAAGGAGAGCTTTGCTGCCCCAAAGCGCAGATAGACCTCCACTAACTTGCGGGCAATGCCCTTTCTTCGATAGTCGGGGTGTACCACCACATTGTCAATATAGCCCTCGTCTAAAATCACATGAAGGCCTGCATAGCCCAAAACCTTCCCGGTCTCATCTTCCGCCACAAGGTAGGAGGCGGTATCATTGAACAGCTCCTCCTGCAGCATGGCAATGCTCCAGGGAGAGGAAAAGGAAAGGCGCTCCAGCTCTGCAAGAGCTTCTATGTGACTGCGATCCATGGGAACAATCCGAATGGTCATCCCTTCGCCTCCCCCCAACTCTTCCCAATATGGGCATCCGTCTCCAGAGGTACAGGCAGCGTGGCCGCCGCCTCCATCTCTTCCACTAAGAGTCTGCGCACGGTCTCACCCTCCTGCGCCGGACACTCTACAATCAATTCGTCATGTACCTGTAGGACAAGACGGGCCTCTAGCTTCTCCTTCAATAGGCGGTCTCGCACCCGAATCATGGCAAGCTTCATAATGTCGGCAGCGGTACCCTGAATGGGCATATTGAGAGCCACCCGCTCCCCAAAAGAGCGCAGGTTATAGTTGCTGGAGCCAAGCTCCGGCAGCCAGCGCCGCCGCCCCATTAAGGTTTCCACATAGCCATCTTTCCGGGCCTTTTTGACCACCTCGTACATGTAGGCCCGGACGCCCTGGAACTTATCAAAGTAGCGTTCCATATACTCCGCCGCCTCTCGCCTGGTCACCCCAATGTCCTGGGACAGGGAGAAGTCCGAAATGCCGTATACGATGCCAAAGTTCACCGCCTTTGCATGGCGGCGCATCTCCCCCGTCACCTCGTCTGGGCCTACCCCAAACACCTGGGCCGCCGTACTGCTGTGAATGTCTCCCCCGGAGGCAAAGGTATCAATCATGGCCTGGTCCCCTGCAATGCAGGCTAAGAGACGCAGTTCGATCTGGGAATAGTCGGCATCCACCAGCACCTTGCCGGCGGGAGCCACAAACATGTCCCGCATCTGGGCGCCCAAGGGGGTGCGTACGGGGATGTTTTGCAGGTTTGGCTCCGTGGAGGAGAGCCTGCCGGTGGCCGTAACAGTATTCTGGAAGCAGGTGTGAATGCGCCCATCGGGGCCGATCACCTTGGATAAGCCCTCCACATAGGTGGAGTTCAGCTTGGTCAGCTGACGGTACTCCATAATCTGGTCAATGATGGGATGCTTGCCCTGAAGCTTTTCCAGCACCTCGATGGAGGTGGAATAGCCGGTTTTCGTCTTCTTCACCGGAGGCAGCCCCAACTTTTCAAAGAGAATCACACCCAACTGCTGGGTGGAGTTTATGTTGAACTCCTCCCCGGCAAGCTCCAGGATCTCCTTTTGCACGCCATCAATGCGTTGGCGCAGCCCCTCGCCAAATTGGCCCAGGGCCTTTTGGTCCACCAAAAAGCCCGCTACCTCCATCTCGGCCAAAACCCGGCACAGGGGCAACTCGATTTCATAATACAGTTTTTCCATGTGCAGCTCCGAGAGCTTATTCGGCAGCAGGTCGTACAGACAGGAAATCCAGGCACAATGGCTCATAAACGCCCCATAGGCCTCTGCATTCTCCTCCCCCATGCCAGGTTCCAGGGCACCGGCTTTCAGATACACCTTGGGTGACATTGGCTCTCTTCCCGGCACGCCAACCTCCTGGGGGAAATACTGCTGGGCCAGGCAGTCCAGGTCATAACTGCCGTCGGTGGGGGCCAAGAGATAGGCGGCTAAGGCCGTGTCAAACACAAAGCCCTCAGCAGGGTAACCCTGCTCCAAAAGGGTACGCATCAGGGGCTTGCAGTCGTGGGTCACTTTGCGGATGTCCTCTGAGAACAGCCCTTGGAGAACCGCTCCAAAATTTGGCAAGGCGTCCCGGTGGAATAGGGCCATATTCTCTTCCCAGGAGACGGCCAGCACCGAAAGGTCGGGCAGGGCCAGCAGGGAAATGTACTCCGCCTTGCGCCAAAGGGCCAGAAGTTCCTCGGCTCTACTGTCATCTGTCACCTGTTCCGATGTGCAGACAGCGGTAATCGTCGGCCCGTCACTCTGGGCCGCTGCCGACTCCTGCCCCGGTTGCAGGCCCATCTGGGCGATCATTTTCTGAAAGTCCAGCTCCGTGAACAGGCGGTACAAAGCCGACTGATTCACAGGCTTTCGCAGGGTGCCCTCCAGGTCGAATTCCATGGGAGCGTTGCAGTGAATGGTG
>JBHAQX010000077.1:0-5797 GCA_041830595.1 Evtepia sp. | reverse complement strand
TTGGAGATGCCCTCGCCGTACATAATATCAAATTCGGCCTCTCGGAAGGGAGGGGCCACCTTGTTCTTCACAATCTTCACCCGGGTGCGGTTACCGATGAGCTCCGTGCCGTTTTTCAGGGTTTCCACCCGCCGCACATCCAGACGAACGGAGGAGTAGAACTTCAGGGCTCTACCACCGGTGGTCACCTCAGGGTTACCGTACATAACCCCCACCTTCTCACGAAGCTGGTTGATAAAAATCACCACACAGTTGGTCTTGGAAATGGAGCCGGCAAGCTTACGCAGGGCCTGGCTCATGAGGCGGGCCAGCAGGCCCACATGAGAATCGCCCATCTCCCCCTCAATTTCCGCACGGGGCACCAGGGCCGCCACGGAGTCCACCACAATGACATCCAGAGCGCCGGAGCGTACCAGGGCCTCGGTGATCTCAAGGCCCTGTTCTCCGGTATCGGGCTGGGAAATGAGCATGTTGTCAATGTCCACTCCCAAGGCCCGGGCGTAGGCGGGATCCAGAGCATGCTCTGCGTCCACAAAGGCCACTTCGCCGCCCCGCTTTTGGGCCTCTGCCACAATCTGCAGAGCCAAGGTGGTCTTACCGGAGGATTCCGGCCCATAAATCTCAATGATACGCCCCCGGGGCACGCCGCCAATGCCAAGAGCCAAGTCCAGGGACAAGGAGCCGGTTGGAATGGCCTCTACCACTACATTGCTGTTCTCACCCAGGCGCATAATGGCACCCTTGCCGTGGGCCTTTTCAATTTGAGCCACGGCGGGTTCCAGAGCCTGCCGCTTATCACTCGCGGGCGCCGCCGGCGCAACTGTCGATTTTTTCTTCTCTGCCATTGTGTTCTTCCCTTCCTATGTCCCTGCCCAATAACTCTGTTTTTCTCACCCGAAAGGCCCTTATGCCTCCGGAATTTTACCCTCTATCACACGGGGAATGTCCCCGGTGTCTCGATGTATACTAATTTTTTCATAGCCTGCATTTTCCATGATTTCCTTAACTGCCTCGGCTTGTCCTATGCCCACTTCAAAAATCAGACTGCCGCCCAGACGCAGGGAGTCTGCCCACAAGGGGGCGATTTCCCGATAGAAGTCAAGGCCATCGGGACCTCCATCCAGGGCAAGACGGGGTTCAAACTCCCGTACTGACGTGTCAAGCCCTGCCAGATCCCCTGTGGGGATATAGGGAGGGTTGCAGGTGATCACATCAAAATCCCAAAGGGACTGATTTGGCTTTTGCCGCACATCGGTTTGCACTGCCGTGACTCGGCCATTGAGGTTATTGCGCCGGATGTTTTCCTTGCAGATCTCAATGGCTTCCTTGGAAACGTCGGCCAGTACGGCCCGGCAATCGGCAATGGTGGATGCCAGAGCCAGGCCCACACAGCCGGAGCCGGTACATAGGTCCAACATACGCCCACCAGGGCCTACGCCACGCATGGCCTCCAGGGCCCGCTCCACCAAAAGCTCCGTATCGGCACGGGGAATCAGAACATGGCGGTCAATGGTCAGGGGCAGGCCGTAAAACTCCCACTCACCCACCAGGTAGGCCACCGGCTCGCCCTTCATTCTGCGCTCCATCAGCTCCGCAAGACGGGCCTGCACTTCGTTGGGGGCGTAGAGGGCCATGTCCCGAAACAGTTGCTCTTTTGTCTTGTCCGCTGCGGCACAAATCAGCTCACGGGCCTCCAGGGAAGAGGCTTCAATCCCCTCTCGGCGCAGCCGTTTGCGCAAATCTAGGTATAGGTTGTTATAGGTCATCACCATAGTGCTTCTACCTCGTCAGTTAGTTTCGTCCAAATGCCCAACCGACCTCATCCCCTTCTAAATATCTTCGGCAACAAGCCTGTATTGTATCAGAGTAAGGGCCGGAAAGCAATAGATTCGGCGGATTTTTTAGAACTTACGTTCCATTTGGCAGGCGGATGGTCACGCGACAACCCCCACCTTCGGCATTTTCTAAGAGCAGTTCTCCCTCATGCCGTGCAATGATCTCCTCGCAAACAGCAAGGCCAATGCCACTGCCTCGGGCTGTCGAGCTACCCTTATAAAACTTAAACTTTACATGGGGAAGCTCCTCCTCGGGAATACCTGGGCCGTAATCCCGAATGGTGATGGCAACGGCATCTCCATCTGGAAAAATAGCTGTTTCAATTTTCTTTCCGCCTCCGCCATGCTTTGCTGCATTGTCCAGTAGATTGCAGAAAACCTGGCGCAAACGGGCGGGGTCTCCCACCATTTTGGGAAACTCTTCCTCACAGTCGTGATGGGTGAGGCTGATCCCCTCTGAGGCAAAAAACTCCTTGTAGGTATACACTGCATCTTCCAGCTCGGCCTTAACGTCCATAGGCTCCACCGACAGGGTAAAGCGGCCATCCTCAATGCGGGAGAACTCCAAGAGCTCCTCCACCATGTTGGTCAGCCTTCTGGCCTCGCTGGCAATGATGACCATGCCCTTCTTCACGTCGTTTACGTCTCTGCTCTCTCCACTCATAATGGTTTCCGCCCAGCCATTAATGGCCGTGAGAGGGGTACGTAATTCATGGGAAACCGAGGCGATAAACTCCGACTTCATGTTCTCCGCCTGCTTAATGCTGCGGGACATGTCATTGATGGCATCGGTCAGGTCGCCGATCTCATCATCCAGCTTGTCTCCCTCTTTTCGCTCCATTTGAATGCCATAGCCGCCGGCGGCTATGCGCTTTGCAATTCCCGTAATCTGCACCACAGGTTCTACAATGGAGCGTACAAAGTAGATGTTGGAAAAATAAATCAGGGCTAACACCAAAACCGCAACCAGCAGGGACAGGCCGCAGATGAAGAGCACCTGCTGATCCACAAGGCGCATGGAGGACACATAGCGCAACATGCCAACCAGCTCATCGCCATAGGTCAGGGGCGTCGTCACTACCAGAATGCGCTCCCCGGTATCCGGATTTTTCCCAGTAAAGGCCTGTACTCTGCGGTTTTCTTGCACCAGACTGATCTCCGGGGTGGTTGCCTTGGAATAGGCTACGGTTAGACCATTGGAGGAACTGCGAATGGCCCCTGTGGCGGAGAGCAGCTGAAGTTCAATGCGAGAGCCCTCGGTAAACTCATACTCCACATACTTGAGGGCCTCTTGTATGTACTCATTGCGGGTGATATAGCCACTGATCTTGTAGGTGTTAAGAAAGTTCAGATCGCTGTTGGCCCGGGTTTCCAGGTTGGCCCGCATGGTAGAGTAGTAGTAATTGCTGGTAATGGCACTAAAGGCCAGCACCAATACCAAGAGCACTAACACCACCATGCCCAGATTGTTTAGCATCCAACGTTTTTGGATGCCTTTCATGTTCAGCAGAGACGGGGGCCAGGCCTTCCTCTCCGTCTTATTTAAAATGCCCATTTGTAACCAAAGCCCCAGATGGTGGTGATGTAGTTGGGATTTGTGGGATCGTCCTCAATTTTCACCCGCAACCGCCGAATATTCACGTCCACAATTTTAAGTTCTCCCAGGTAGTTTTCCCCCCACACGGTCTTCCATATCTCCTCCCGGGAGAGGGCCTTTCCAGGGTTGTCCATAAACAGCTTCATAATGGAGTATTCCACCTGGGTCAGCTTGACCGGCTCTCCATTCTTCTCCAAGCTGCGCTTACGAGTATTGAGAATAAAGGGAGGCTGCACAAGTTCTCCATTGTCTCCAGCTTCTCCACCCACCCGGCGGTAGAGGGCGTCAATGCGGGCAGTGAGCTCTGTGGGGGAAAAGGGTTTGGTCACATAGTCATCAGCCCCGGTCATAAAGCCGGTTACCTTATCCATCTCCTGGGTGCGCGCCGTGAGCATAATCACGCCAATCTTAGAATTGGAAGCTCGGATTCTCCGACAGACCTCAAACCCGTCCATATCGGGCAGCATAATATCTAAAATAGCGACTCGTATATCCTGATTGCGGCGCAGCTGCTCCAAGGCTTCCTCCCCTGTGGCGGCCTCAATGGTCTCATACCCGGCACGCTTTAGGTTAATCACCACAAAGCTTCTGATGTTATCCTCGTCTTCTAATACCAGTACTTTTTTCATCGGATTTCGCTCCTTTCCTCTCGCTGGAGATGGGGCTTTTCTAGTTGGTAATGGGATGGAAGCGGGTAATGAGATCCTCTTGGGTCAACCCACTATCCCAATCAGCGGCAAAGAATTCTGCCGCATAGATGGCCTCGCCTTCCGGGTAAGGCAACCGGAAGCGCTCTCCCATGGTTGCGTGCACTTCTCGGTTGGTGCCTGCTAAACGATAGATGGTCATAAACTTCTCCGGCTGCACGGCAGGATCTCCCTCCCAGTGGAAAAACTCCACGGCTCGCTCGCCCAGCGCAACGGATTCCGTACGCATGAGGGATACCTTGCCCTCCCACTCATAGGGTAAGACCAGATACCAACGGTCGTTGTTATTGTGATAAGTACGCAGCGCAGTCTTGGCCTCGCCTTCCGCATTAAACTGCCACCAATTGATCCGCCAAAAGGTATCTCCCGTCATAGACGGGGGCGAATGGACGCTGGAGGAAATAGGCACCTCCATAAACCCATCCCCATTGATGTCTGCCGGGGTAAGGCCGGTGAACACTCGTGCAGTGGGGCTTCTTCGGGTTGCCTCGTCCATGGTAATGTTGCGAATGCCGCTGGTTCCCATGCGGAACACATCTGTCACCCGATAGTTATCCCCAAACTCCATGGTGATAAATAAGGCCGCCTCCCCGTTGGTAAGGGCACCTTTGACAATGGATGGGGTTGCTCCGTCAGACATGGGTGCGGTGGAAAGCAGCTCCATTTTCATTACACTGCTATTTTGTTGGTACATCTCCAAACGATTGCCGCCAAGATTGGCGCTGTCAATATGGGCAAGGAAGAGTTCCGATTTGCCGTCCCCATCTAAGTCGGCGGAAGTATAGCGGCTATAGTTACTGGCCATGATTGGCTCTTTATTCTCCGCCTTGCTCCCCTCCTCAATGTTATAGGCTATCAACATATGGGATGTGGCGGAAACCTGCCAGCTCACCACCAGCTCTTTGCTCTTGCCTCCCAGCAGGTCCACATATTCCACCGACTCAATATCGGAGCCTGTGCTCTCTATTTCATCATAGAGGGAATATTCCCCTGTTTCATTCTTCTTAAAAATGGCAATTTTCAGAGGATTCTTTGCCGAATTATCTCTGAAAAATGCGATAGCCTCCTGCTCCCCCTCCATGAGCAAATCCTCCAGCTGAATGGCCTGGGTTTTGCTGCCACTGGTGGGAGCAATGCTCTCGGCACTCCCTTTATAGGCCTGAATGGTGGCCTGCAGGTTCATAAATTCCTCCGATGTCTTTGGCAGCTCATAGAGTTCATCTACACTGCGAAACATGCAGCCGCTGAGCAGCAACATGAGCATTGCGGTTATGCAGGTTAGCCCACCGATGCGTTTCCTCATTTCGTTCCTCCCGCTTTGGATCTCTTTTATCTGCAAGTTGCCCTTTATCATAACATATATTTGCTTATTTTCCTATGTTTTATTTTTAAAAATCTGCTCTTGATTCTTGGCTTTTCTCTGTGCTATAATGGCAAGGCAGTCCAGAGGCTGTTTTTCGCCGGTGTGATGGAATTGGTAGACGTAGTGGACTCAAAATCCACCGCCTTCACGGGCGTGCCGGTTCGAGTCCGGCCACCGGCACCATCTTTAAAGCACTTTGGGTTTTCATAAGGACAAAAACAGGTTGGCAGAGTCCAGCCTGTTTTTGTTTTTGTATGATTTTCTCCTGGTATGATATAGCGCATATTAAAGGAAT
>JBHAQX010000076.1:0-8669 GCA_041830595.1 Evtepia sp. | reverse complement strand
GGCAACCTCTTCGCCACGGATTTTAATCACATACTGATTGGTGCCCAGATTGGAGGAGTCATGGAGGCGAACCGAAGGAATGACAAAGCCCATATCCTGAGCATACTGCCGCCGGAAAATGACAATGCGGCTGATTAGGTGTCCGCCCCTGGACTCATCCACCAAGGGAATTAAGCTATAACCAAACTCCATTTCCACCGGCTCAACGGTAAGAAGGGAGTAGACATTGTTAATATCCTTGTAGTAGTCCGCCTCGGTAGGTGTGGCCTGTTCCAAGGCCTCTGGAGGGGCTTCTTCCATAACAAGTTTCTCCTGCTCTTTTTGCAGGTTGCTGTTAATGAAACGGCTGCCAACAATCAGGATAGCGGCAACAATGAAGAGGGAAAGGTGAGGAGTTCCGGGCATAAGGCCCAGGAAAACCAAAACCACGCCGGTAACGGTAATCGCTCTAGGCTGGGCCTTGAACTGGCGCAGAACGTCGCTGTTGAGGCTATCTTCCGATACCGCACGGGTCACGATCATACCCGTTGCAGTGGAGATAAGCAGGGCCGGCAGCTGGGAGACAAGGCCGTCACCAACAGTGGCAGAGGAATAGACCGCAATGGCCTGACTGGTGCCCATATTACTAATCATGCCCAGAATCAGACCGCCTATAAAGTTGATGGCGGTGATGATGATGCTCATAATGGCATCGCCCTTGACAATCTTGGTAGCACCATCCATGGCGCCGAAGAAATCGGCTTCCTTCTGGATTTTATGACGGCGGGTCTTAGCCTCCTGCTCCGTGATTAAGCCGGAGGACAGGTCGGCGTCAATGGCCATCTGTTTGCCTGGCATCGCATCTAGGGTAAAGCGGGCAGCCACTTCAGCCACACGCTCAGCACCCTTGGTAATCACGATAAAGTTCACGAGAACAATGATGAGAAAGATGACAACACCAATGACGATATTTCCCTGGGTAATCAGTTCACCAAAGGCCTTAATGACATCGCCTGCGTAACCGTTGTTAGAAAGAATCCAGCGGGTAGAAGATACGTTCATACCCAGGCGCAGCAGAGTGGTGATTAAGAGGAGAGAGGGGAAAATGGAAAACTCTAAGGCCTCCGAAATATTCATGCTGATGAGGAGAATCAGAATCGAAAGAGCAATGTTAATAATCAAAAGGATGTCCAGCAGCTGGGTAGGGATAGGCAGGATTAGGAATAGCACAATGATAACCACGAAAAGAGATATTATACTGTTCATAAGGCGTTTCATGGTATCACCGCTTTCTATGCTTCAGGCCTTTGGCTGCTGTTACGGATTTTTGTCTGTATTGTTTCCTTCTTTTTTTAGGCGATAGAGGTAGACAAGAACGTCTGCCACGGCGCCATAAAAAGCAGGTGGAATTTCACGGTCTAAGTCGCATTCGGCAAAGAGGGCGCGGGCCAAGGCAATGTTTTCAATGGTAGGCACCTTGTTCTCTTCCGCTACTTTGACAATGCGAAGGGCCAGCTCGTCCATACCCATGGCGAGCACCACAGGGGCATGATCGGATTCAGGCTTATAGCGTAAGGCCACGGCCACGTGCTCCGGGTTTCGGATGACCACATCGGCCCCCGGTACCTTTTGCATCATACGAGACTGGGCCATTCGGCGCTGGGTCTCTTTGATCTTTGCCTTAATTTTGGGATCGCCTTCCGTCTGCTTGTATTCTTCCTTAATTTCCTGCTTGGACATGCGCAATTTGCGCTCATAGTCCCACCACTGGAAGAAAAAGTCGAAGGCGGCCACAAAGGCAAAGGCGACGCCGATCTGCACCACCATGATGATGGCATTCTGAAATAAATCAGAGCAGGCTAGGCCAAAATCGGCGGTTAGGTAGTTGAAAAAAGAGTGGAGCATGCCCCGCAGGAAGTTAAAAATAATAACCAGCAAAACGGCAATTTTGATAATGCCCTTTAGGGCTTCGATGACACTCTTTAAGGAAAATAGCTTTTTAAAGCCCTGAATGGGGTTAATTTTGCTAAACTTGGGTTTGATGGCCTCGGGGGAAATCAACATCTTTGTTTGAAAGAAAGTGCCCGCGAGAGCAGCGATAATGGAGACCGCCATCAATGGGCCGGCCACCTTAACCAGGGTAACAAGGCCGGTGGTCAGGATATCCCGGAATGCGGCAGCGCCGCCACCGGTTGGAGTAAGTCTCGCATAATCCATACAGAAATAAAAATAACTGGTCACCTGGTCATACATAAAGCCAGACATGGCTCGGAGCATTAAGAAGGTAGAAAACAGGGAGAGGACGGCAATGGCATCTTTACTCAAAAAGACATTACCTTTTTTTCGTTCGTCTCGCCGTTTTTTCGGGGTTGCTTTTTCGGTTTTATTCCCTTCGGCCATGTGGTCATCCCCCCTTGGCCAGTCGCCTCAATAGGCGGGTACAAGTCAAATCTGAATGGAGCAGAGGAAAAGTGGAGGTCCTAAGAGGTGGCACTCATACGCAGTAAATCCTGCAAGGAGCCAAGCATTTGGTTTTCGGCCGCCAAAAGGAACTCGGAAAACGGGGTTAGCATCAGCATAACCATGACCAGACCAAGGATAACCTTAAGCTCAATGTTAATAGAAAACACATTGATTTGAGGAATGGTCTTCATCAGAACACCCATGCCAACTTGGCCTAACAGCTCGGCTGCCAGCACGGGCAAGGCAAGCTTCACTGCCAGTAAGGTGCAAGACACAAACAGCGTCGTAATCGCAGAGGGAATTTCCGCCCCTATGCTCACAGCACCAAAGGAGACAATATCTCCCGAAGTGAGGAGAATGCGCAAAAGAGTATGGTGGCCATTGGCTGCAAAAAACAGCATAAACATCAGTACATTGAGAAGCTGACTGGTTACTGAAAGAGAGGCCTGGGACCCTGCGTCATAAATCTTACCCATGGTAAGACCCATTTGGGTGTCAATGACCTCGCCGGCCAGCTGGGGAATGTAAAAGAAGATCTGCATGGCAAAGCCAAGGACAAAACCAAGAAACAGTTCCAGTAGTAAGCGCACCATGAACTCAACAAGGGTAGGCGGAACTGAAACAGTAGAAGGTGCTATGGCTGCGGCTGTGATGGAAAAGACCATAATAAAGCCGGCTTTTATAATGCCCGGTATGCCGTTACGCCCAAAAATGGGGTTAAACAGCACAAAGCCAGACATACGGACTAAAACATAGCAAAACAGGGTAAGCTGTTGCCAATCAATCAATGGGATGCCTCCTTCCCTAACTGAGCATCAGGGTAAAGAGATACTTGGCATATTCCACCAATGTGCTAAGCATGGCATTGCCAAAGACCAGGCAAACAATAATAATCATGGTCAGCTTTAAGGCGAAGGCAATGGTCTGCTCATGGATCTGTGTCACAGCCTGAAAAATGGCAACGCAAACACCAATGAGCATGCTAAGCAGAAGCAGAGGGCCACCAACCCGGAGTGCCACAAAGATGCCTTGTCGCAAAACTTCAGTGATTTCCATGGGATCCAAGAGGCGCACTCCTTTCTAGCTGGGTCAGTTGAAGCCCTGGACCAGAGTGGAGAATAGAAGCTCCCACCCATTAAGGGCAATGAATAAAAGTAGCTTAAAGGGCATGGAGATCATAGAAGGTGGCAACATGATCATACCCATGGACATCAACGTGGCGGAGACCACAATGTCAATTAGCATAAAAGGAATGTAGAGGAAGAAGCCAATTTCAAAGGCACGTTTGAGCTCGCTGGTCATAAAAGCGGGAATGACAACCTGCATTGGCAACTCCATTGCTCCGGCCTCATCCACGGGACGGTTAATCTGAGCCAGGTCGCAGAACATATGAAGGGAACTGGTCTCAGTCTGCGCTAGCATAAACTCCCGAACGGGAACTTGTGCTCGGTCCAGAAACTCCTCCTGACTGATGGTTCCGGCGGTATAGGGTTCATAGGCCTCCGTGTTAATGGTATTGATCACCGGGGCCATGGTGAACAAGGTGAGAAAAAGGGCCATGCCAACCAGAATCATATTAGGCGGGGTTTGTTGGGTGCCCATTGCCTGACGCAGGAAGGAGAACACGATGATGTATCTGGTAAAGGAGGTCATCATCACAAGCAGAGAGGGGAGCAGGGTGATGATTGTCATGATCGCCAGAATTTGCAGAGTCTGCACACTGTCGCCATTGACGTTAATGAGTGAGTCGGTCAAGCCTGTTCCTCCTTACTTGCGCCGATTTTTAAAGGCTTCCACAAAAGCATCTTTAAAACTAGGGTTTGCCGCCTGAAGGGAGTCACTATCTTTCTCATGAAGCCAAAGCTGTGCTTCTTCAGGGTCTAATTGTGCTAGGGTTGAGATTGCGCCAGAAGAAATGCCAAGTAAGAGATAGCGCTCTCCCACCTGGACCAAAACAAGGCGGATATCCTGGCCCAAAATAAGTTGGTCAATGATCTGCATGTTTTTATTCTCTTTCACCGGAACTTTAAAGTTGCCTAAGCGAAACTTGGCAACAATGCGGGTGCCATAGTAGGCAAGAAAGAGAATCGCAATAACGGTGAGCAGCATACCAACTGCGGTGAAAGCATCCATAGAGGTTAAATTAGGGGTTGCCTACAATGGAGGTAACGGTTTTGAGCACACGCTCTGCTTTAAAGGGCTTTACGATAAAGTCCTTTGCGCCGGAGCGTACAGCATCGATAACCATGGTCTCCTGTCCCATGGCGGAGCACATCACAATGTTTGCGTTGCTGTCTTTTGCACGAATGGTCTTGAGAGCCTCCAGTCCATCCATGTTGGGCATGGTGATGTCCATGATGACAAGGTCGGGCTTAATCTCGTCATACTTCTCCACGGCGTCAAGACCGTCAACTGCCTCATAGAGATCGGTGTAGCCGCTTTTGGTCAGGGTATCTATAATCACTTTGCGCATGAAAGCTGCATCGTCAACCAATAAAATCTTAGCCATTTGTAATCCATCCTTTTCAAATTATTAAAATTGGTATGTTTGCTTTATGAAAAATTGCAACTCTCAGCTTAGAGTTGAAGCAGTTCTACGGGCTCGGGGGGCTTTAAAATCTCTGTAATGCGAAGGCCAAAATTATCATCAACGACCACCACATCGCCTCTGGCAATGCATTGCCCATTGACGAAAAGGTCGACCTGATCTCCAGCCAACTTATCCAGTACTACAAGAGAACCCTTTGAGAAGGCAAGAATGTCTTGCACCTTTCGACGGGTGCGGCCAATTTCCACCGAGACCTCTAGGGGAACAGACATAATCAAATCCAGATTTTGTGCCTGCTCTTGCCCAATCTTTTCCGCAATATCCAACTGAGGCAGCTGTACCTGCTGGGTATTAATCACCTTAGGATCCGGTTGGGGCGGTGGATAGTAACCAGGAGGTGGGTAGTAACCAGGGGGGGGATAAGGAGGGTAGGCTCCAGGGGGATACATGCCGGGATCTGGTGGGGCTGGTGGAGGGGCCGCAGCAGAAGATTGCATCAAAGCCTCAATTTCTGCTTGGCTTAAGCTGCCGCCAGAAGAGGCTGCCGGTTGGGGCGGTGCATCAAGGGCACTGGCCATGAGTCGCTCCACATCGTCTTGGCTGAGCTTTTTATTGGGGATGTCCGGCATAGCAAGTTCGCCAGCATCGGAACCGCCGCCAAGAAGCCGTTCAATCTCTTCCTGGCTAAGACTGCCGCCAGAGGAGCTTGGCCCCGGTGCAGCCATAGCAGCGGCGGCCTCGTTGCTCAGTGCCCCGCCAGCTTCCTCGGCAAGAGGCGCAATGGCCTCAGAAGACATTTCGCCCAGACCAAAACCTGCAATCAAGTCTTGTGCCAAGTTGACCGAGATCACATTGACAAACTCACTTTTTAGAATACCCTCGATAGAAAGCATAAAGCGAACCACCACAAAAGGGCCAGAGCCGTCTGGAAACCGTTCGGTCTTAAATTGCTCCACCGTATCCAACTCAAAGGACTGGGGGGTCGAAATATTTACCATTCGGCCAAGAAAATCAGAAAGGGCCGTGGCGGCACCGCCCATCATCTGGTTCATCACTTCACAAACAGCGCTAATGGTTAGGTCATTGAGCTCAAATTCTTCATCAGCAGTCTCACTGCCCATGAGAATATCCACAATGGCCTTTACGTCATTACGCTTGAGTAGCATAATGTTGCTGCCCTCTAGGCCGGATACATAATGAATCTCAACACCAACCGCCGGTTCCATATCGCCCAGATAGAGCTGTTCTGGTGCTACCACGGAAACCCTGGGAGTTGTAATATCAACTCTATGGTCTAGCAGGTTGGAAACTGCTGTTGCGGAGGAACCAAGACTAATGTTCATTATTTCGCCAATGGCGTCAATCTCCATTGGGTTGAAAATAGTATTATCCATCCTCTTCTTCGTCCCTTTCCCTCGGTGTATAGTAGGTATTGTCTATCATAACTGCCATGTTTTTGTTATGCATACCCATTCGACCATCAAACCAACACTGTCCACCAATATTGATGTAAATTGGGGAATCCTTTGGTCGATTTAGGTTAATCACATCTCCTGGGTTTAAGTGGAATATGTCAGTCAATTGAAGCTCGGTTTTACATAGTTCAATTCTCAGCTCAAGATCCGTGTCGCGCAGAGAGTTGAAGATATCATCTGACTTGTCCTCATCGGGATTTCGCTGTAGGGCAGAGCCCTTGGTGATCTCTGCAAAGAGATTTGTCAGTATCATACCGGGTATGCAGATACTAAAGCGACCTTCACAGTTTGGGAATTTAATATTTAAGTCGACGATAACCACGGTCTCATCCAAGCTAATCAGCTGGACCAGTGTAGGGTTGAGCTCCACTCTGCCATAGTTAAAATCCACATGAATATAGTTTTCCCATGCAGGGCCAACAAGAGAAATAAAATCTTTCATCAAGTTTTCGTAGAGCTTCACTTCCAAATCGGTAAAGGAGTAGTCGCCGGGAAGTGAATCATCCGGGGTGCCCAGGCCTCCGATCAAACGGTCGATCATGCTTAGCATCACGGTTCGAGACACAAAGGCAATGATGGGCATCTCCTCGCGACGGCCTTTGTAATCCAAATGGCAAACCGTGAGGATATCCCCCTCGGTGAGAGCATTGGAAAACTCAAAGAAGCGCTGCTCCTCAATGGAGCCAATTTCTACCTCGCAGGCAGTGCGTAGCAGCCCGTTGATGCGATTGTTAATTGTCCTGCTGTAGCTGTCAAAGATACCGTTTAAAATCTTAATACGGTCCTTTGTAAACTTTCGGGGACTGTGAAAATCATATTTCCGGTACTTTTTCTCCGGTGATTCCTCAGCTGCCCCCATGGGCTCGCCACTCAAAGCGGCGTTTAGCAGGGCATCGATTTGATTTTGAGATAAAACCTCTGCCATAGGAGCATCCTCTCTCTTACATAAGGGTTTCCGACAAACGGGTCGGAAGCAGGGAATTGGGTTTATTCAACGGAAGTATCACTGGAAGGGGCGGCAGGAGTAGGTAACTCCAAATCGCTGAACACACCGGGAGGCGGAGCTGTTTCACTGGTGGTGTAGTACTGCATAATGCTATCTTCCATTATGTCTTCTACGTTTTTTCCGGTAATAATAAACTCAACACGGCGATTCTTGGCTCGCAGCTCTCCCGTTTCATTGGAAGAAATGGGCCGATGCTGGCCATAGCCAATGCTGAGCATACGCGCAGGGTCCAGATCAAACCCTGGAACCTCAGTTTGCAGATAGACAAGTACCACATTGGCTCGGTTAGAGGCAAGGGTGCGATCTGTCCAGGGATCATTGGGGGCATCCGGCCGGGCCTGGGCCGTGTGTCCAAGCACCCGCAGCTCATCGATGGCATCTGTGGCCTTGGCAAACATAGCCCCCACATCATTGAGTACTGTTTTACCCGCATCTAGGAGGAAGTAACTGTCGCCGTTAAAAAATACGGCGTCATTCAGAGACAAAAAGACAAAACCATCCCCACGGGATACCGTGATGTTCTCCTGGGCATTTTGTTGTTCCACATAGTTCTGAAGAGCCTCAAAAAGCTCATCGATGGATTGGTCAATTTCTTCCTGTTGGTCATTATTTTGAGGCGCACCGACCGGATCTGCAATTTGACCGTTATTGCCCTGCATAGAGGTTACCTCTGGGATAGCATCTGGGTTAAAACTCTGCACAAGCTGAATCCATTTTTGTTGGTCTAGGGTTGACATAGAGTACAGGAGAACGAAAAAGCACAAAAGAAGAGTGACCATGTCTCCATAGGTATCCATCCAGTTTGAACCGCCGCCACTACTTTTTTTTCTTTTCAGAGAGATCACTCCTTACCGAACGGATTCATTTAAGCTTCATCCTTCTTTTTCTTCTTCTTACTCTTTTTTCCACCTTCACCCTCAGCGCCATCACCATGGCCACGCTCCTCTTGATCTATAAAGGTGAGAAGCTTTTCTTTGAGAAACTTTGGATTCTCACCGGACTGGATGGACATGATGCCCTCCACGATAATCATCATACACAAAATTTCCTCTTCGTCTCGAGAGCGCAGGTTGGTCGAGATTGGTGTAAAAACCATGTGGGCAAGGATACAGCCATATAGGGTGGTAATCAGGGCCACACCCATAGCAGGACCAATGGAGTCAGAGCCGCCCTCTGTCATACTGTTGAGCATCTTAAT
>JBHAQX010000075.1:0-4436 GCA_041830595.1 Evtepia sp. | reverse complement strand
TTTGGTCTGGAGGCAAAGGATTATATCGGGCTTGGAAAAACCATTGTCATCGCCAACCCCAATGCCCCTACGGGGCTTGCTCTCTCCCTAAAGGAAATAGAGCAGATTCTTCTGTCCAATCCTGCAAATGTGGTGATTGTGGATGAGGCTTACGTTGATTTCGGCACCCAAAGCGCCGCCTGCCTGATTCCCCGCTACGACAATCTTCTGGTGGTGCAGACCTTCTCCAAATCCCGCTCCCTGGCAGGCGCAAGGCTTGGCTTCGGCTTGGGGCATAAACAGCTGATCGAGGACTTGAATCGTATTCGTTGTTCCGTCAATCCTTATAATCTCAGCCGGATGTCTGTCGCCGCCGCCCTTGCCGCACTGCGGGATCAGGATTATCACGCAAGAAACTGCCGGGAAATTATACAGACACGGACATACTGCGCCGAGGTCTTGGCGCAGATGCATTTTCATTTAACAAAGTCGCAGGCAAACTTTTTATTTGCGCGCTCTCCGCAAATCGGCGGAGAACAACTGTATAGCCGCTTAAAACAAAGGGGTATACTGGTCAGACATTTTGCACAGGCGGAAATTTCGGACTTTGTTCGCATCAGCGTGGGAACCCGGGAACAAATGCAGGTTTTTCTCCATACGGTGCAGGACATTTTGGAAGGAGGAAAAGAATAAAATGCGTAAAGCCCGGATCGAAAGAAAAAGTAAAGAAAGCGATATTGCTTTGTCCCTTTATCTGGAAGGACAGGGACAGGCGGAAATCGACAGCGGCTGCGGTTTCTTGGATCACATGCTGCATTTGTTTGCCATGCACGGACATTTTGACTTGAAACTCCGTTGTGTCGGCGACACGCAGGTAGATTATCACCACAGCTGTGAGGATATCGGCATTTGCTTAGGCAAAGCCTTTCTGGAGGCTTTAGGGGATAAGCGGGGCATTACCCGCTATGCCGATACCACACTGGTGATGGATGAAAGTCTTGTGCTGAGCGCCGTGGATATTTCCGGCAGAGGAGGGTTTTTTCCCTCTCTGCAGATTCCCGCCTCCAAGGTCGGGGATTTTGATACCGAATTGTGCGAGGAGTTTTTTTTCGCATTTTGCAGGGAATCCGGTATCAGCCTGCATCTTCGCCAGCTTGCGGGCAAAAACAGCCATCATATCATCGAGGGCGTGTTTAAGGCTCTGGCTAGAGCACTGCGTATGGCCGTTTCTCTGGACGGCAGCAGCGACATTCCCTCCACCAAAGGGGTGCTTTGATGCTGGCGGTCATTGACTATGGGGTGGGCAATCTGTTTTCCTTGAGCTGCTCTCTGGCAGCCATTGGGCAGGAGATCGTTGTCACCGAGGATCCGGAGGTCATTAAAAGCGCCCAGAGGCTCCTTTTGCCGGGGGTTGGCGCCTATGCCGATGCGGCAAGGAAACTGAGAGAAACCGGTCTTGCCCATGTGGTGCGAGAGGAAGCTGCCAAGGGGAAGCCCCTTTTGGGCATTTGCCTAGGGATGCAGCTGCTGCTGGAGCGCAGCTTTGAGTTTGGGGAGCATGAAGGGTTAGGACTGATTCCGGGGAGTGTGCGCTCGATAGCGGATGTGATTCCCAAGGGGCTCAAGGTGCCCCACATCGGCTGGAATGGCCTTCACTTTGGCAAAGACAAGCATCCTCTTTTTGCGAAGGCGCAGGAAGAGGACTGCGTGTACTTTGTTCACTCCTACTATGCTGACGCCGCTGCGGAGCATGTGATTGCGACCACAGACTATGGGGCAGAGATTACGGCGGCCGTGGCAAAGGGCAACGTAATGGGCTGCCAGTTCCATCCGGAAAAGAGCGGTACCGTTGGCCTTGGAATCTTAAAAAGCTTTTGTGAGGGGGCATATTTGAAATGATTATTTTTCCTGCGATTGATCTCTACGGAGGTCAGGCAGTTCGCTTATATAAGGGTGACTACAGTCAAATGACGGTGTATGATGCGGAGCCCATTCGTACTGCGGTGAAGTTTGAGCTGGCGGGGGCAAGCCATCTGCACCTTGTCGACCTGGAGGGCGCCAAAGACGGGGAGACCTCCCAGCATCAAGTGGTGTGGAACATTGTGCAAAACAGCAATCTCTTTGTGGAGGTTGGTGGTGGTATCCGCAGCCTCGGAACCATTGAGAAGTATCTGCAAGCCGGAGCAGGCCGGGTGATTTTAGGCACAGCGGCCGTGCAGAATCCAGAGTTTGCGGCCCAGGCAGTGAAAGAATTTGGCGAAAAGATTGCCATTGGCGTGGATATCAAGGATGAAAAGGTGGCCATTAAAGGGTGGACGGAGACCTCCGCCTACTCCTGCGATGATTTTTGCAATAGGATGGAGGACATTGGAGTTCACACCATCATCTGCACCGATGTATCAAAAGACGGCGTGATGGGCGGTACCAACCTAGCCCTCTATGAGGACCTTATCAGCAACCACGATATGCAGATCATTGCCTCAGGTGGTGTGTCCACTCTGGAGGATATTAAAGCTCTGCGGGATGCCGGTCTTTACGGTGCCGTGATTGGCAAGGCCTACTATGAGGGGGCCATTGACCTTACTGAGGCGGTGAAGCTGGGAGCAAGGAGCCTATGATTACCAAGCGGATCATCCCTTGTTTGGATGTGAAAGATGGCAGGGTTGTCAAGGGTGTGAACTTTGAGGGGCTGCAGGACGTCAACTCCCCGGTTTCTCTTGCCCAGTACTACTCGGAAAACGGGGCAGACGAGTTGGTCTTTTATGATATTACGGCGTCTTCCGAAGAGCGAGGCATCTTCGTTGAGGTGTTAAAGCAGGTGGCAAGCAAGGTGTTTATTCCCCTCACGGTAGGCGGTGGAATCAACACCTTGGAGGATTTTGATCGGGTTTTAAAATGTGGAGCAGACAAAGTCAGCGTCAATTCCGGTGCCATTCGCAACCCGGAGCTGATTCGAGAAGGGGCCCTGAAATACGGTAGCCAGTGTGTGGTTCTCTCTGTGGATGTGAAGCGGGTCGAAGGACAATTTCGGGTCTTTGCCAAAGGTGGCCGTGAGGATACGGGCATGGAGGCCCTGGATTGGATTGCCCGTTGCATCGCCATGGGTGCGGGAGAAATAGTGGTGAATTCCATCGATACTGACGGCATGGCCGGCGGCTTTGACCTGGAGATATTGGAGAAGGTCTGTGCCCTATCTCCCGTCCCTGTGATCGCCTCTGGCGGGGCAGGGTCCATAGAGGACTTTGTCACCCTCTTTGAACAGGTTCCAACGGTAGATGCAGGGCTTGCCGCCTCTGTGTTCCATTTCGGCCAGGTGGAGATTCCAAAACTAAAGCAGCGGCTTCAGGAAGCGGGCATCGCCGTACGGCAACAAAGGAGGAAGCAGCTATGATCGATGTGAGTACGCTGAAATTTGATGAAAAGGGCCTGATTCCCGCTGTGGTGGTGGATGGAGAGACCGGGGAGATGCTGACCCTGGCCTATATGAACCAGGAGAGTCTGGAGATCTCGATCAAGGAGGGCTTTACCTGTTTTTGGAGCCGCTCTCGCCAAGAACTCTGGCGCAAGGGAGAGACCTCTGGAAACAAGCAGGCGATTCTCAGCATCACAGCGGATTGTGATCAGGATGCCCTGCTTGTCAAGGTGAGAAAAAACGGGCCGGCCTGCCACACAGGGGCGGAGAGCTGCTTTCATCATCCTCTTTATCAGGCAGAGGGTGACGCACAGCCATCCACCTTCTCAGTCAAAGCCCTGGAGGAGATGCTACAGGGAAGAAAGGCGAACCCACCGGCGGGGTCCTACACCTCTTACCTCTTTGAAAAGGGCCTGGATAAGATACTGAAAAAGGTGGGCGAGGAGTGCACCGAGGTTATCATTGGGGCCAAGGGAGCCGATCGCCAGGAGACGATTTATGAGGTTGCCGATCTTGTCTACCATGTGATGGTTCTGATGGTGGAGATGGGGATTTCTGTGGATGAAGTGCGGGAAGAGCTGGCCTCTCGCCATGTGATTGACCATAAAGTGAAGCAGGAAAAAATGAGCTAAGGGGCTTTAGTATGGCATAGGGCGGACATATATGTATTGCTTGACAAGCCTGTTAGCCCGTGCTAAAATATATACAGATCATAGGGAAAGGGATCACGCAAAATGGATTATGCAGCCCGTGTAAAAACTGCAACGTTCTTTTTTGATTGCCGTTACTTTTTTAGCTTTGGCTTTAAAAAGTAATGGTAATTTGTGCTGCGTGAATTGAGTCGGCTTATTGTCGAGTCATGCCTTTCTGTTGAATTGGCTACACACCACACAGATTATCATAATCTGTGTGGTATTTTTATTTTTATAAGGAAAAGAGGAAGAGGCTATGGTTGCCATCATCCAAGCAAATGCATCCCAGGAAAAAACAGACCATCTGATTGATTGGCTCCGAGAAAAGGGGATTGAGGTTCACGTATCCAAAG
>JBHAQX010000074.1:0-14328 GCA_041830595.1 Evtepia sp. | reverse complement strand
CCTTCCAGCACCGGGCAGGCGTCAGCCCGTATACGTCCTCTTTCGAGTTAGCACAGACCTGTGTTTTTGATAAACAGTCGCTTGGGCCTATTCTCTGCGGCCTGGTCGCCCAGGCTCCCCTTATCCCGAAGTTACGGGGTCATTTTGCCGAGTTCCTTAACAACCCTTCTCCCGTTGGCCTTAGTATTCTCTACTCATCTACCTGTGTCGGTTTGCGGTACGGGCACCTAACCAATTCACACACCTTTTCTCGCCTCTGAACATCACCGACTTCCCTACTTATTTTCGGTCCCTTTCGCCCAGGGCAACCAACGCCTGGGTTCGGCTATTTCAAAGTGTCAGTGTGCTTAACAGCTTCGGTGGCTACGGAATTTCAACCGTATGTGCATCGACTACGCCTTTCGGCCTCGCCTTAGCTCCCGGCTTACCCTGGGCGGACGAACCTTCCCCAGGAAACCTTAGATTTTCGGCCATTATGATTCCCACATAATTCTCGCTACTTATTCCGGCATTCTCACTCGAATACAGTCCACCGCTGCTTCCGCTACGACTTCACCCCGTATTCGACGCTCCCCTACCCCTGTCTTACTTAAAAGACAAGCCCAAGCTTCGGTTATATACTTAGCCCCGTTACATTTTCCGCGCAGAGTCACTCGACCAGTGAGCTATTACGCACTCTTTTAATGAGTGGCTGCTTCTAAGCCAACATCCTGGTTGTTTTCGCAACTCCACATCGTTTTCCACTTAGTATATATTTGGGACCTTAGCTGTGGGTCTGGGCTCTTTCCCTTTTGACTACGAAACTTATCTCACGTAGTCTGACTGCTAACCATCAATTATCCGGCATTCTTAGTTTGATAGGGTTCAGTAACTTTATCAGCCCCTAGCCCATTCAGTGCTTTACCTCCGGTAATCTAAGTTAACGCTAGCCCTAAAGCTATTTCGGGGAGAACCAGCTATCTCCGGGTTCGATTGGAATTTCACCGCTATCCACAGGTCATCGCCGGACATTGCAACGTACGTGCGTTCGGTCCTCCATGACGTTTTACCGTCACTTCAACCTGCCCATGGATAGGTCACCCGGTTTCGGGTCTATTGCCAGCAACTTCATGCGCCCTATTCAGACTCGGTTTCCCTTCGCCTTCGGTACTGAATACCTTAAGCTTGCTGCTAACAATAACTCGCCGGACCATTCTACAAAAGGTACCTCATCACCCATTAACGGGCTCTGAGTGCTTGTAAGCACAAGGTTTCAGGTTCTATTTCACTCCCCTCCCGGGGTCCTTTTCACCTTTCCCTCACGGTACTGCTCCTCTATCGGTCATCAGGTAGTATTTAGGGTTGGAGGGTGGTCCCCCCAGCTTCCCACAGGGTTTCACGTGCCCCGCGGTACTCTGGATCCTCGCCAGTCAACATCGTCTTTTGCTTACGGGTCTCTCACCCTCTGCGGACGGCCTTCCCATGCCGTTCAGCTAAACTAGTCGACCTTATGCAAGTCCACAACCCCGGAGAATAAATTCCCCGGTTTGCCCTCTTCCGCGTTCGCTCGCCACTACTAGCGGAATCTCGGTTGATTTCTTTTCCTCGCCCTACTTAGATGTTTCAGTTCAGGCGGTTCCCCACCTACGCCTATTTGATTCAACGTAGGTTGACAGTGTATTGCACTGCCGGGTTTCCCCATTCGGAAATCTGCGGATCAATGGATATTTGCTCCTCCCCGCAGCTTATCGCAGCTTGTCACGTCCTTCTTCGGCTCCTGATGCCAAGGCATTCCCCTTGCGCTCTTATTAGCTTGACCTCGTCGGTGCAAAGTTCACTTTGCGCCGCCTCTTCCTCAGAAAGCTTTGCTTTCCTCGGTTGAAGGTCCTTCTTGGTTCTCTAAATTAATTAGATTTTGTAAAAAATTATGCAGGCATTTCAAAGAGTTTTCTTTTCCACTTTGACGAATTGTTTTTATTACCCTTCAAGACATTGCTGCCTTGATTAAAGTTCCACAATTTGCTTTTTGTTTCAAAATCGCATTCCATTTCTGAAATGCAACCTCTCTGCTGCTTGCTTCATCATTTCATTTGCATATTGTTCAGTTTTCAAGGTGCTGTTTTGGTTTCTCCGCCGATCCATGCTGTTTTCACAGCATGTTTCGCCTTTTGAAGCCAAATATGAAAACCTAAGCATTAGATTTTCATATTCGAATTCAACATCGAAGTTGTTTGGTGGAGATAATCGGGATCGAACCGATGACCCCCTGCTTGCAAAGCAGGTGCTCTCCCAGCTGAGCTATACCCCCTCGTCGAAGTGATCTCCTCTGCTTCGGCTTTCCCTCTCGGAAAAGGCCTCCACTGCCTCAATCCCTTCTCCTCTCTCCTCGCAAACCCACTTCGTTGGGCTTTGCTGCGGTTCAAGGTCAAAACCCAAGTCAAAAGCTCAGGTTCATGGTCAGATCTTATTCAATTCTTTGCCCTTAGCTTAGAAAAAAAGTGGTGGGCCCAAGTGGACTCGAACCACCGACCTCACGATTATCAGTCGTGCGCTCTAGCCAGCTGAGCTATGGGCCCTCGTCGAAGTGATCTCCTCCGCTTCGGCTTTCCCTCTCGGAAAAGGCCTCCGCTGCCTCAATCCCTTCTCCTCTCTCCTCGCAAACCCACTTCGTTGGGCTTTGCTGCGGGAAAAGGTCAAGGTCAAGGGCTTTGCCGGTGCTTCTTGCACCTCAAAAATTAAACAATGAACAACATGACGGCGCCAAACGGCTGACCAGGAACTTAGAACTACCATCTAGGATAGCTCAGTTCTCCTTAGAAAGGAGGTGATCCAGCCGCACCTTCCGATACGGCTACCTTGTTACGACTTCACCCCAATTATCAAGCCCACCTTCGGCCGCGCCCTCATTGCTGTTAGGCTACGGACTTCGGGTGTTCCCGACTTTCGTGGTGTGACGGGCGGTGTGTACAAGGCCCGGGAACGTATTCACCGCGGCATGCTGATCCGCGATTACTAGCGATTCCAACTTCATACAGGCGAGTTTCAGCCTGCAATCCGAACTGGGACGCCTTTTAGGGATTTGCTCCACCTCGCGGTCTTGCTTCCCTCTGTTAAGCGCCATTGTAGTACGTGTGTAGCCCAGGACATAAGGGGCATGATGATTTGACGTCCTCCCCACCTTCCTCCGTTTTGTCAACGGCAGTCTCGCTAGAGTGCTCTTGCGTAGCAACTAACAATAGGGGTTGCGCTCGTTGCGGGACTTAACCCAACATCTCACGACACGAGCTGACGACAACCATGCACCACCTGTGTGAACAGCCCCGAAGGGAGATCTTATCTCTAAGACTGTCTGTTCCATGTCAAGCCCTGGTAAGGTTCTTCGCGTTGCTTCGAATTAAACCACATACTACACCGCTTGTGCGGGCCCCCGTCAATTCCTTTGAGTTTCAACCTTGCGATCGTACTCCCCAGGTGGGATACTTATTGTGTTAACTGCGGCACGGGAGGGGTCAGTCCCCCCACACCTAGTATCCATCGTTTACAGCGTGGACTACCAGGGTATCTAATCCTGTTTGCTCCCCACGCTTTCGCGCCTCAGCGTCAGTTAATGTCCAGCAGGCCGCCTTCGCCACTGGTGTTCCTCCCTATATCTACGCATTTCACCGCTACACAGGGAATTCCGCCTGCCTCTCCATCACTCAAGAACTACAGTTTCAAGTGCACGCTCGGGGTTGAGCCCCGAGATTTCACACCTGACTTGCAGTCCCGCCTACACGCCCTTTACACCCAGTAAATCCGGATAACGCTTGCCACCTACGTATTACCGCGGCTGCTGGCACGTAGTTAGCCGTGGCTTATTCCTGAAGTACCGTCATTATCTTCCCTCAGAAAAGAAGTTTACAACCCGAAAGCCTTCTTCCTTCACGCGGCGTTGCTGGGTCAGGCTTGCGCCCATTGCCCAATATTCCCCACTGCTGCCTCCCGTAGGAGTCTGGGCCGTGTCTCAGTCCCAATGTGGCCGGTCAACCTCTCAGTCCGGCTACTGATCGTCGCCTTGGTGGGCCGTTACCTCACCAACTAGCTAATCAGACGCGAGTCCATCTCAGAGCGATAAATCTTTGGCAACCAAGGCCATGCGACCTAGTTGCTTCATGCGGTATTAGCAGCCGTTTCCAACTGTTATTCCCCACTCCAAGGCAGGTTACTCACGCGTTACTCACCCGTCCGCCACTAAGCAGTCCCGTCCCTTGTCCGAAAACTTGTTCAGGGGTGCTCCGTTCGACTTGCATGTGTTAAGCACGCCGCCAGCGTTCATCCTGAGCCAGGATCAAACTCTCAATATAATGGTATTATAGCAACCAATTAAGGTTGCTGTAATCATCTACATTGAAACTATGATTTTATCTAGCTTCAAAGAAATTTTTGCTCTGCCTCTAAGGCAAAGCTATTTGAATATCCGATGCACGAGGGTACATCAGATATATCCGTTCTGGTGCTTTCTGTCTTGTGTTCATTGTTTAATTTTCAAGGTGCAGATGCCGCCGTTGAAAAGCGTTCCTCTCTGTGGCGGAATTTAAGGATAGCATGCCCCGTCCATAAAGTCAACCTGTTTTTCAAAACTTTTAAAATTAATTTTAAACGGAGGAACCCTAGTTGGATTCCTCCGGACTTTCCTCGTCTTTTCCCCCTGCGCCTGGCATGAGCGCTAACATACGTTCATAGATTTCTGGATAGTTCGTTTTTAGCCGAACAGGATCCATAGTTGCATTGGTAAAACAGTGTCCTGTCTCCCCTGTGGCAGACAGCAGATGCTCTGGCTCTTGGTAGACCGTATACTCTACCGCAAAGCGAACTCCACTAAAATCCTTTAGCCGCACATCGATGGAAAACAACTCATTAAAGCGCAAGGGCCGTTTAAAGCTTGCATTACAAAATAGAACCGGACTAATCAGTCCCCACTGCTCCATGGTTGCATAGCTTAGTCCCACCTGGTCCATATAATGCAGGCGTGCCTCCTCGAACCAGCGGGCATAGTTGGAATGATGGACAATGCCCATCTGATCGGTTTCATAATAGCGCACTTTTCTAGTGTAGGGTACCAGCATAGACAAATCCTTCCTTTCTTCTTTATCTTAAATCAATTGAACCCTTGGGGGTCAAAGGTAATGACCGTGTGGTAGTGCTTGTTCTTCTTTTGCAGTGCTTCCTCCACTTTGTTTTGTATCTCCCCCTCTTGCTCCTGCATGGTAAAGGGTAAGACAACATCAAAAATCAGGTTGCTTCGCCCAGTGCCACGCACGATCCGAAAATCATGGGCGCTGATTTGAGCATTGATCCCTTCCAATATGCGAATCACAAGTTCCTTTAAGATATTGAGTTCTTTATCGTCCGTCACAATAGGATCATAGTGAATGACTAGGTGAATATGATGCTTTTCCATAAACATGCGCTCAATGGCATCGATCAGCTCATGGGCCTCCAACACATCTTCCCGATAGTCTAGCTCCGCATGGAGGGAGGCGAAACAGCGGCCAGGCCCATAATCATGAACCATCAAATCATGAATCCCAAGAATCCTTGGATCATATCCAAGGGTCTCGCTGCGCACAAGCTCCAAAAGCTCCGGTTTGGCCGATTCACCCAAAAGAGGCTTAATAGTCTCTTTCCCGATCCCAATTCCACTATATATAATGAAGAGGGCCACTAAAAGACCGATGTAGCCATCCAGCATAAGTCCTGTTTGTCTGGCAATCACGGCAGCTACAAGTACCGCTGCGGTGCTAATCACATCGTTGCGGCTGTCCGCCGCAGTGGCAAGCAAGGTTGTGCTGTCAATTTTCTTGCCTACATAATGGTTGAAGGCTGCCATCCAAAGCTTTACCAGAATAGAGAGCAGCAACACGATTACCAAGGCTCCCGAAAAAACAATTTGCTCCGGATGCAGAATTTTCTTCACCGAACTCATCAGCAACTGCACGCCAATCACTAAAATCAGTGCCGCAACCCCAAGGCCAGACAGATACTCGGCCCTGGCATAGCCAAAGGGGTGCTGAGCATCCGCCCGCTTGCGGGAAAGGCGGAAGCCAATCAATGTGACAACGGATGAGGATGCGTCGCTGAGATTGTTCACTGCATCTGCCGTAATGGCTATACTTTTACTTAGAATTCCTATCCCCAGCTTAGCTAGGCAAAGCAGTAAATTGCAGACAATGCCCACCACACCAGCCAACACACCATAGCGGCCCCGGACAACCGGATCCACCGTATTTTCCCGCTCTTTTATAAATAAGCGCAGCAGCAATTTTGTCATTCTTTCTCTCTCCTCTTCTCCTACAACCTAATTATAACAAAGTAACCTGGCAAAGTCAAAACTGCACCACACACTGTCCTTCCCTGAACGAATATCCCTGCCTGAATTTTGCCTAGTTTTTCTTGCATTTTAAGTAGTGGTATTGTATAATATCAACTGACCTAGCCAGACGCACGCTTGTCCGCTCTCGGTGGACAGACTGTCGCTTTTTGGCGGGGTTAACATGAAAAATAGGAGGATTACAAAATGAAAAAAGTTCTTGCTCTTCTTGTCTCCTGTACGCTGCTGTTTGCCTTTATGGCAGGCTGCGCAAAGCCCGCAACTCCCCCCGCAGAAGGTGGCGATGGTGGAACCACTCCCCCCAGCGACAACGTAATTACCATCGGTGTTTATGAACCCCTCTCCGGCGACTCCGGCGCAGGTGGCAAGCAGGAAATGCTCGGCATGCAGTATGCTAACTCCGTTACCCCCACTGTCACGATTGGTGACGTGGAGTACACCGTTGAGCTCTATGCAGCCGACAATGGTTCTTCCACTGAAAAGGCTCCTTCCGCCGCTCAGGATCTAATCGCGAAGGGCGTCTCTGTTGTGCTTGGCTCCTACGGATCCGGTGTTTCCATTGCCGCATCGGACTACTTTAAGGAAGCCGGCATTCCCGCCATTGGCGTGACCTGCACCAATCCCCAGGTTACTGCAGGCAATACCCACTATTTCCGCATTTGCTTCCTGGATCCTTTCCAGGGTACCGTCCAGGCTAACTTTGCTGTGGACAACTTCTCCGCAAAAAAGGCTTACATCTTGGCTGAACTGGGCAATGACTATGATGTGGGTCTTGCCACCTACTTTAAGCAGGCTTTTGAAGCTGCAAATGGCGAAGGTTCTGCTATCATGGAAAACTTCCCCACCGGCACTGCTGACTTCTCCTCTTACCTCAACAGCGCTAAGGCACAGGGTGCCGACGTTATCTTTGCTCCCTGCTCCATCAGCTATGCAACCCAGATCGTAGAGCAGACCGCTTCTCTGGGCATTGCCATTCCTCTGATGGCTGGCGACACTTGGGACAGCAACAAGGTTGTGGAAGCTGCCCAGGGTAAGGACGTACAGATCTTTGTTTCCACCTTCTATCAAGAGGGCGGCGACCCTGCCTTTGACGAAGGCTTTAAGGCGTTCCTGAACAACGATCCCCAGATGCTGACCAACAACGGCGGCAACGACATGATCTCTGCTGTTTCCGCCATGGGCTACGATGCTTACTATGTAGCACTGGAAGCCATGAAGGCTGCAGGCTCCGCCGATCCTCAGGCCATTAACACAGCGCTGTGGGATGTTGTCTATGACGGCGTATCCGGCCACATTGCATTTGACGAAACTGGTGACGCAATTCGCGACACTGCCTACATCAAGTCTGTGGACACTGCAAACAACACTTGGACCTTTATCAAGCAGCAGGGTGTTGAAGCCCCCGCCGCATAATACTTGAAGTAAACCCGTATGGCGGGGGCTCTGGCCCCCGCCGTACTTCGGCCCAAAACAGGTCCACTCGCGCACAAACTTTTTTGCTTTTGTAGCATTGAAACGAGAGACATGTTCTCTCGTTTCAACACCGCAAAACCACTTAGTTTGAGAGAGAACCCAGCCTGAACTCACAGGCCGGGCTAGAAAAAAGGAGGCCCCAAGTCTATGATAGACACCATCCTTCCCTACCTATTATCAGGCATTTCCGTTGGCGGACAATACGCACTAATCGCCATCGGTTATACCATGGTATACGGTATCTTGCGCCTGATCAACTTCGCCCACGGCGATGTGTTCATGGTTGCAGGACTTCTTATGGTCTTTTTATCCAGCAGCTTTCCCCTGTATGTGGCAATTCCAATGGTCTTGGCCATCACGGTTACCATCGGTTTTGCCATTGAGCGGGTGGCCTACAGCCCCCTGCGTTCCGCTCCACGCATGTCGATTATGATTTCCGCCATCGGCGTGAGTTACCTGCTCCAAAACCTAGCTCTATATGTCACTGGCGGTATGAATCAAATGTATCCCAACATTCCGCTGTTTTCTGAATCCGTCACGATCTTTGGGGCAACCACCAAGCGGGTTACTCTGATTACACCGATTTTAACCATTGTCCTAGTGGTTCTCTTGGTGTTGCTAATTAATCACACCAAGATAGGCATGGCCATGCGCTCTGTGGCTACGGACTATGAGACCAGCCAGCTCATGGGCATCAAAATCAATGTGGTCATCAGCATCACCTTTATCATTGGTTCCTTCCTGGCTGCCGTTGGTTCTCTCCTCTATTTTTCCAATTACACCACGGTTATCCCCACCTCTGGCGCCATGCCTGGCCTAAAGGCTTTTGTGGCTGCCGTCTTTGGCGGGATTGGTTCCGTGCCGGGTGCCGTGATTGGTGCCTTTATCATCGGCATCTGCGAAAGCCTAATCAAGGGCCTGGATACCATTTTAATGCAAGCTGGTATCATCAAGCAGAGTCTTGGACTGACCACCTTCTCCGATGCCTTCACCTTCGCCCTGCTCATCGTGATTCTGGCGGTTAAACCCACCGGTATCTTTGGTGAAAAGGTCACCGACAAAGTATAGGGGGAATCCATATGAATACCAATAGTCCTCTTATGCCTTCGAAAAGCAAGAAAAGCAAAGGCCCCAGTATCGTCACCGGCGGCATTATTGTCGGCATATTTGTCCTAGTCTTTGTGCTGGAACAGATCATTCCCGCCTCCTCCATGCTCTTTACGGTGCTGAAGAAGGGTGCCGCCTATGCCCTGGTTGCCGTATCCATGAACCTACTCAATGGGTTTACCGGCCTGTTCTCTCTTGGCCAGGCAGGCTTTATGCTGATCGGTGCTTACACCTTTTGTATCTTTACTATCCCCACGGAGAGCCGTGCCGCTGTCTACCAATACTATGACGGTGGCCTAGTGCAATTCTCCATCCCAGTGGTATTAGCCCTTGTCTTGGCAGGTCTGGCCGCTGCTCTGTTTGCCTGGCTCATCGGTCTTCCTGTCCTGCGCCTAAAGAGTGACTACCTGGCCATTGCTACCTTGGGCTTTGCAGAAATTATACGTGCCATTTTCCAGTGGGGTCAACTGGGTCCGATTACCAACGGCTCAAACGTGCTGCGCATGTTCCCCAGCTTTAACAGCATGAATATCAAAAACCCAGACGGTTCCGTTGCCATCTACCTGTCCACTATCATTGCCTTTTTGATTGCAGGCGTCTGCATTGCACTGATTGTTCTCCTGGTCAATTCCACCTATGGCCGTGCCTTTAAGGCCATTCGGGACGATGAGGTCTCTGCCCAGGCCATGGGCATTAACCTTGCTCGGCACAAAATGCTCTCCTTTGTCATCAGTTCTTTCTTTGCCGGAGTGGGCGGTGCCATGCTGGCCATGTATATGAATACCGTCCAGGCCAAAAACTTTACCGCCGCTATGACCTATGAACTGTTGCTGATTGTTGTCCTCGGCGGCATCGGCTCCATTACCGGCAGTATCATGGGCGCTTTCCTGTATGTCGCCTGTTCGGAATGGTGGCTGCGCTTCTTGGACAATCAGATGTTCTTAACCCCCGCTACCAAAGCCCAGTTTGTGTTTGCTGCTATTCTAATGGTTGTGGCTGCTTCCGCCCTGGTATTTACCCGTAACCGGGACCTTCCGGAGAAAAAGCGTAACCGTATTTATCTATTTACCGGAATTGCCGACTTACTCCTGCTTGGTTGGCTTTTGTGGTTCCAATTTGCCGGGGGCTTCCAAATGCCGCTGCTGCGAAACGGCTTCCGTACCGTAGTGTTCGCCGTGGTCATCATGGCCATCGTTCTCTTCTTTAGCCGTGGTATTATGGGCACAAAGGAGCTCCCTGACCTATTCCGGCAAACGCCCTCTAAGTTTACGGTAATTTCCATTGCTGCCATTGCCGCTGTTGGTATTTTGTCTTATCTTCTGCTTGCTTCTAAAATACTTACCTTCGCTCTGGTCATCGCGCTCTTGTGTCTTTCTTCCATTCTAAAACTGCGACAGGCCTCTGGCCTTGTAAAGGTCTCAAGTGCCAAAGGAGGTGAGGGCAGTGAGTGATTCTGTTCTTCGTGTCGAAAATATAACCATGCAGTTTGGTGGCGTAGTGGCCGTTGACAACCTCTCCCTTGAGGTAAATCAGGGAGAAATTGTCTCCCTCATCGGCCCCAACGGTGCGGGAAAAACCACAGCTTTTAACGTGATCACCGGCGTCTATGCCCCTACAAACGGCGCGGTATATTTTTTGGATGATCGAGTCGTGGAGAATCATCCCCAGGGTAAAATGAAAGCCCAGTACAAGGGCCAAAATGGCGACCTGTATCATTCCGTTAAGGCCCCTACCCCTGACCTGATTACCAAACTGGGCATTGCCCGCACCTTTCAAAACATTCGCCTATGGAAAAGCCAGACCGTGTTTGAGAATGTGCTCATTGCCAAACACATGCGCCGCTCCTCCAACCCCCTCACTGCAACCCTGCGCATAAACCACGCAGAGGAGCACAAAATGCGGGAGGAGGCTGACCAGCTCCTGGACATTCTCAACTTGCAGTCGGTGCGAAACGAGCTCTCCACCAGCCTGCCCTACGGTCAGCAGCGCCGTTTGGAGATTGCCCGGGCCATGGCCACTAACCCAAAGCTGTTACTCTTAGATGAGCCGGCCGCAGGTATGAATCCCCAGGAGACCAAAGAACTTACCCAATTTATTAGCCGCATCCGGGACGAGTTCGGCCTAACCATTTTTATGATTGAACACCACATGGATCTGGTCATGGATATTTCCGACCGCATCTATGTGCTAGACTTTGGCAAGTGCATTGCCCAGGGCGTTCCCGCTGAAGTGCAGAACAACCCGGATGTCATTGCCGCCTATCTTGGCGTGGAGGAGGAAGAGGATGCTTAAGATTGAAGATCTCCACGTGGCTTACGGCGGAATCAAAGCCCTGCGGGGCATCAGCCTTGAGGTGCCGGAAGGAAAAATCGTCACCCTCATCGGCTCCAACGGCGCCGGTAAGTCCACCACCCTGCGCACCATCTCCGGTCTTGTCCGGGCTACCAGCGGCTCTATTACCTACCAGGGCCCCAAGGATAAAGAACCAAAGCAACTGCTTGGCATGCCCATCAACAAGATCATCGAAGAGGGTATCATCCACGTGCCCGAGGGCCGACGGGTTTTTCCCGATATGAGCGTGTTGGAAAATCTAAAAATTGGCGCCTTCCTGCGCAAAGATAAAGCAGGAATTGCCCAGGATTTAGAGTGGGTCTATTCCCTATTCCCCCGGCTGAAAGAGCGTCATTGGCAGATGGCGGGCACCATGTCCGGCGGCGAACAGCAGATGCTTGCGGTTGGCCGGGCTCTCATGGGCCGCCCCAAAATCTTGATGATGGACGAGCCCAGCCTGGGCCTTGCTCCTCTCATTGTGCGGGACATCTTCTCCATTATCAAAGAGATTAATAAGCAGGGCATGACTATTCTGCTCATTGAGCAAAATGCAAATATGGCTCTGCACATTGCCGACATTGGATACGTGCTGGAGACAGGGGTCATTACACTTTCCGGCCCTGGCAAAGATCTTTTGAAGGATGAGAATGTGCGCAAGGCCTATCTGGGCACGTAATTTTAACTTCTTTATGAAAAAACCATCCGCTTATCGTGGGATAACCACAATAAGCGGATGGTTTTCGTTTCGGCTCTTTAAAATAGAAGCTCTTTGGGCTCACCATCTACCATACCCACACAGCGGGCGATCCCGGCATTTTTCAGCATACGGGCGCAGATGAGGCAGGGAGTCGGATTTGCATAGCTTCCATCGGTCTCTTTGCCTACAATGTACAGGGTGCCCCCCAGCATTTCTTTTCGGCTGGCGCTAATAATCGCATTCTGCTCGGCGTGCACCGCTACACAAAGCTCATAGCGCTCTCCCTTGGGTACTTGCTGCCGCTCTCTCTCGCAAACTCCTGTATCGCAACAATTTGCTTCCCCTCTTGGGGCGCCATTATAGCCAGAGGATATAATCTCATCATGGTTTACAATCACCGCTCCATAGCGCCGGCGCAGACAGGTGCTGCGCTCCAGGGCCATCTGAGCAATGCCCAAATAGTAGTAATCCTTATCCATTCTCTTCATAGCCATACCTCGCTATTCTTGTTTCCTAGCAAGTTTATCCTAGCATAGTTTCGAAAAAAGGAAAAGGAAAATTTCCGATCTTCCAAGACCGTCCCTTGCTCCTCCAAAAAACCTGTGCTATACTTTGGAAAAGTCTACTCGCTTTCTCATAAAGGAGTTTTTATGTATATACATATTTATCAATTTTGGTTGCAGTTGCCGCTGAATGCTTTTTTTCTAAAGGCCGCTCAGCCCATCACAATGTGCCTCTATCTTCTGCTGCTTACCTTGATCAGCATTCTTTTGCGCTTTGTGGTAAAAGTGGGACTCTCTTTTTTTCTGGAACATTTTCCTCTTAAAAAAATTGCTTCCTGGTCCCTGGCCATGCAGGAGAAAAAACTTCCCTCCCGCCTTGCAAACCTAAGTATCCCCCTGGTTCTTTCCATTGCTGCGGAAGAAGTGCTCTCCTCCGGGGAAATGAGCGCCTATCTTTTTTTGTTCAAACTAGCTGGCCTGGTTCTCATGGTGACTTTGATCATGCTGTTCAACACCATAATCGCCTTGATTAACACGATTTATGACAGCTATGAGATTTCGAAGCTCCATCCGATTAAGGGTATGCTACAAGTTATCCAAGTGGTTCTGTTCATCGCCTGCATCATCGCCGCTTTTGCCATCTTACTTGGACAGAATCCTCTTTATATGGTGGGCGGCATTGGTGCCCTAGCTGCTGTAATTTCCTTTATTTTTAAAGATCCCATTCTGGGCTTTGTGGCAGGGGTGCAACTCACCGCAAACAATATGATCCGCATTGGGGACCACATTGAAATGCCCCATCAGTCTCTCCATGGAGATGTGGTGGAAGTCTCTATGACGACGGTAAAAGTACAGAGTTTTGACCACACCCTTGCCCTCATCCCGGCCCAAGCCCTTGTCAACAACCCATTTGTCAACTGGAGCGGAATGCAAGAGGCCGGAGGGCGCCGCATCAAGCGCAGTATTTACATCAATGCTGCCACTGTGTGCCTTTGCAGTGATGAGATGATTCAGAAGTTTCAGCAAATCGATCTGCTAAAGGACTATATCACAAAAAAACTCATTGAAATTCAAGAGGACAACGCCAAACGCAGTGAATCCGCCTCCCAAAATATTCTGAACACCAGACAGTTAACCAACCTGGGAACCTTCCGCGCCTACATGCAGGCCTACTTAACCGCCCATCCCGGCATCCACCACGAGATGACAACCATGGTGCGGCAGTTGGCTCCCGATGCAAAGGGGATTCCGCTGGAGGTATATGCCTTTACCAATACCACCGAGTGGGAGCGCTATGAGCAGATTCAAGCGGATATTTTTGATCATTTCTTCTCCAGCGTAGCAAGCTTTGGTCTTGAGGTCTACCAAAGTCCCTCTGGCAGTGATTTGCGCAGCCTTCACATGCCTTCCGACATCTCAAGTCCTCTCCCATAAAAAACAATCCCTGGTGCGTAAGATTACCTTGCGCACCAGGGATTTCATTTTCTGTGAACGACCCTGACCTTACCACCGGTCTACTGGCTCTTATGGCAGGGTGAGGTAGCGCTGCAGCATCGTCGCGGCCTGTGCCCTGGTTATTGTTCCAAGCGGGTCAATGTCACCCCCGCCTACGCCACGCAAAATGCCTGCTTTGTTCAGTGTCTGCACTGCATTTTTTGCATAGTCTGCAATCTTTTCCTCATCGGAAAAAATAATATATTCCCCTGTGACATAAACGGCCTTGCCGACAGCCTTCGCATATCGCATTAAAATGACGGCAAAATCCTGGCGGCTCACTAGGGCATCCGGAGCAAAGCGATTGCTCCACGTTCCCCTAATGACCTCTTTCTCTACGGCCCAGGCAATAGCCTCTACCCGATGTGTTGCTG
>JBHAQX010000073.1:0-5440 GCA_041830595.1 Evtepia sp. | reverse complement strand
GCCTTTGGAACGGAGTGTGTCCATTCCTTGCCTATGGAAGGCAAAGAATGGACACACTCTTACTTTACCACAGAATAGAAGAAAAAGGGAAGAAGAATTGGCACTTGAGACAAGTTATGAATTACAGTATAATGAAACATATTATTTTGCATCGAAGAAGCATTGTGGCGAAGGAGAGAGAAGATGGCAAAGAGAGATCTGCCTCATGACCATGGGGATGCATTGCCCGATACCTTAGAACATATGCCGGATGCTGGGGCCTTTGCCGCCGGAGCTGCAACCTTTCAGCAGCTCAGTGACCCCTCTCGTCTGCGGATTTTTTGGCTTCTTTGCCATAGTGAGGAGTGTGGTGCAAATCTGGCTGCTGCGTTGGAGATGAGCCAGGCTTCTATTTCTCATCATTTGAAAAGCTTGCGCCTCCATGGTTTGGTGCACAATCGCAGAGAGGGCAAGGAGATCTATTATACCCTGGCGGATAACAGCACAGCCAGACTGGCCCATCAGATGGTGGATGACTTCTTTTGCCTGACCTGCCCCACGGAAGCAAGAAAAGCACATGAAAACAAGGGGCCAGCCATGGCACATGGAAGAGGGGGAGCGGGAGAATGAGAAGATTTCCTACAGGGCGAAAGATAGTTGGCATTCCACTCTGTGCATTGCTGTTGGCAGTTCTTCTATGTGGCTGTGGCGTGCTAGAAGGGCAGCCAACAGGCCCTAGCGAAGAGGAACTGGCTTACTTAGAGAATTTCGAGGTACAGCGCGAGCCGGTTAAGCTATCCGAGATTGCCTACGTTGAGATGGATTTGGAAGAGCTGCGCAGCCAGATTAATGCGCATGTAACTGGGATTCGTGAAGCCCAGGATTTTACCGGCGTGGTAGATCATATGATGGCGGCAAGAGCCTTGCTGGATGAGTATGATACCATGTATGTCTTTACCCAGCTGCGCTACAATGCCGATCAGGCCAGTGACGAAAAATATCGCCAGTATATGTATTACTCCGATCACTATGAGGAGTATGACCGCCTTTGGAACGGAGTGTATACGGCCTTACAGCGGGGGCCCTATGCAGACAGTTTGCTGCCAGTTTGGGAC
The DNA here is from genome assembly GCA_041830595.1 of Evtepia sp. Taxonomy (GTDB): domain Bacteria; phylum Bacillota; class Clostridia; order Oscillospirales; family Oscillospiraceae; genus Evtepia. The sequence goes on along the minus strand of JBHAQX010000073.1, from coordinate 4,346 downwards.
ACAAGCTATGATGCTCCCTATTTTTATAGTTCGGACAGCAACCAGTCTGGAAAGCTGCAGGCACAGGTGACAGAGATTCAGGCAGAAGCTCAGGATATTTTAAGCAATGCGACCGTTTCCTACGAGGGGGAGGACATCACCCTGGATGATGCCTATTATTACTACGAGTGGGAGAGTGCTTTGTCCCTCTGGCTGGAGGAGTATGGTCCGAGGCTGTTGGAGCTGTACACCCAGCTGGCGGCTACACGCAGCCAGATCGCCAGAGATTATTATGACTTTGATGGGTATGCAGAGTATGCCTTTGCACTGTATCAGCGAGACTATACGCCAAAGCAAGCAAAAACCCTGGTAGAAGATATTTTAAAGCATCTTTTGCCTTTGGATGAGGACCTATCTGAGGCGGGCTACTGGGATTGGGAGAATATCTACGATTATTATGCCGATTTTGAAACCTGTATGGAAAAGGCAAAGCCTGTCATGGAGATCATGGGGGCTGACTTTGCAGAGGCCCAAACACTGCTGCGGAACTATGAGCTCTATGAGATTGGAACAGAAGGGGAGCAGTATTTCCGTCCCTATGTCAGCTACCTTTGGTCCTTCCACATACCTGTCATGTATTGTCCCTTCTATGACGATGTGGCAAGCTTTGGAGATTTTCTTCATGAGTTTGGGCATTTTTATGAGTTTTATGTCGCCAAAGATGCGTTTAGCATGAATGATGACCTGTCGGAGATACACTCCCAGACCTTTTTCCTACTCTTTGCAGAGAACTACGAAAAGCAGTATGATGAGGATACCATGTTAGCCTACGCCCTGGCTGATATTGTGGATACCTTGGTGTACCAGTCGGTAAACGCCTATATTGAGCTAAGCGTGTATAATCTGCCGGAAGAAGAGATGACCGAAGATCGCATTCGGGAGATAGGACGAATTGCCCTGGCCCGGTTTGGCTACACCATTTCCACCGACGCCCTGGCGAACTATCGCTGGCTGACCGATGAGGAACTCTTTACCGATCCACTACAGCCCTTTTCCTATGTCACTTCGGCTGCGGCCTCTATGGAGATATGGAGAATGGCTCAAGGGGATATGACAAAGGCCCTAGAGACCTACCATAAGCTGATTCAGGATAGACAGGGTGATCTTTTTGTCGAGAACATAGAGGCGGCTGGCATCGAGGGACTGTTTGGGGAAGGCTGGGCTCTGGGAGTTGCGGAAGAGCTCAGGGAGTTTCTTATTGAGGCTCGAGAGCAAGCGGATGCCGCTTAATAACAATGAAAAAGTTCCTCACCAATTTGGTGAGGAACTTTTTTGAGTTTATGTTTCTGACCGTGGGGAGATCTTAATCTGGGACATGACCTCATGAATGGGGGCGTGGATGAGCAAATCGGCTCGACTATCCAGTGGGGTTGGTTCGGGATTAATCAGCACCATTTTTTTGCCCATATAGTAGTGGACAATGGCCGCCGCTGGGTACTCCTGGAGGCTCGTGCCTGCTACAATTAGCATATCCCCACACATGGCGTGGTAGATGGCATCGGCCATGCGCTCGGTGGGCAGCGGGTCTCCATACAGAATGATGTCCGGGCCGATGACTTTGCCGCACATATCAACATCGCAGTAAGGGATGCCAGGTTTTTCATAAATATCTAGGGTGGCATAGCGCCGCTCGCAGTGATGGCAGTCATTGCGCATCACAGAGCCATAGAGTTCGATGACTTTTTTGCTTCCCGCCTCCTGGTGTAGATCATCCATGTTTTGGGTTAAAATCATCCGCAGTTTTCCAGCTGCCTCTAGTTCCAGTAGCTTGTGGTGGGTAGCGTTTGGCTCTGCCGTGAGCAGTGGGCCCAGCATTTTATCCCGGTAATAGCGAAAGAAGGGCCCGGGACGGCGCTCAAAATAGTCTCGTGTAAAAATGGTTTCAGGCGGAACGCCATAGGTGGCCATGTGCCCGTCTTCCATTTTGCGAAAATCGGGAATGCCACTATCAAGAGACACGCCCATGCCGCTAAAAAAAGTAATGCTGTTGCTTTCGTCAATCCACTCTTGAAAGGTTTTGATGGCTGCATCCATGGGAAAGTCTCCTCTCTGAAAATTTGAATCGATGGCAAAAGAATTCTTTTTTATTATACAGAAAAAAGCTAGTCTGTCAAAGGGAAGTAAAAGATTCTTTCAGGGCAGCAAAGGCACTTTTTTAGGCTTTGTGCTTCTTGTAAACTTGGTATTATGTGGATTTTGTTGGACAGAGAGAGTTGTGACGTGGTATGGTAAAGGGAAAGAGGTGGAAGGTATGGAACAAGCGGAAAAGAAACTGGATAACAGTCTCTTACTAGAGGCTATGGCAGAATTTCAGCAAAACCCTTGCTTGGAGAGCGAACAAAACTTTGCAACGGAACTTTTGCCCTGCCGACTCTACATTTTACTGGCCCAAGGGCCGAAGGAGGAAGAGGGTAGCGTGCATCTGCCGTCTCTACAGGGCAGCGATGGGAAGCCCTATTTGTTTGGCTTTACAGACCAAGAGACCGGTCAGAACTTTTGTGGTAGTGAAGCGGCCTATGGCATGACCATTCCCTTTTCCCAGGTAGCGGACCTACTGTTGAATCCCCGCTTGTCCTATGGCGGCTTTGTCCTAAATCCTGGCAGTCAGCAGCTGCTTTTACCCATTGATCGGGTGGCATCCTATTTGGGAAGACCAATTCCATATTACATGGAAGAGGGGACGAAACTGCGGCTGGGAGAACCCTGCCCCTATCCCGATGAGATGGTTCAGGCTATACGAGAAGTGGCAGATGGAGTTTGGGAGATCAAGACCCTCTGGCTTTTGCTGAAAATGGAGGAGGAAAGCGGAAAGAAGTGTTTCTTAATTGTGGTACACAAAAGAGACGGTGATATCAGGAAGATATTTGATGCAATTGGGAAAACAGCGGCGGCCCATATTCCAGAGGGGATCGATGTGGAGCTGATTTCTTCAGATTCGGAACTAGGTAAGCAAGCCATGACAAAGGTTGTGCCTTTTTATAAGCGTGGTCTGATTTAAAAGAAGCAAATGGATTGATAAAAAGAAAGCGCCCTCACCGTAACCACGGTGAGGGCGCTTTTAGATGAAATTAGAGAATTCTACGTGCATAGACGTATACGCCTTCATAGTGCCCGCTGTTCAGATTATCAATCCGTACACCCTTTGTGGAGGTAGAGGCATGGATAAAGTCGCCATCGCCAATGTAGAGCCCTACGTGTGAGACGGGCTTAGAGGTATAGCCATCGTTGAAAAAGACCAAGTCGCCAGGCTGTAGCTCACTCTTCTCGACGGCCACTCCATTTTGGAGCTGATCGCTGGCGGTACGGTTAATGGTATAGCCAAACTGGCCGTAGATGTACTTGGTAAAGCCGGAGCAGTCAAAGGAAGAAGGGCCATTGCCGCCGTAGACATAACGGCAACCCAGATAATTCTGGGCAAAGGCTGCAATTTCCTCGCCTTTCGAGGCGGAACTGCTCTTAAAGCTATCGTATTCGGACTGTGTCATCAGACGAACATGTTCGCTGCTGACGTAGGCGGTATTGCCATTGTAGCTGACTTCGTGCCATTCTTCCCCGGCATTGGTTACGGTGAGGATAGAGCCACCGGGGACTTTGTCCAAAATTTCATAGGTGGTGCCGGGGCCGGAACGTAGGTTCAGTACAGAGCCACCAGTATTCACATAGGCCAAAAGAGTATCCGTCTCGGAAAACTCCAAGTAGTAGCTGCTCATAAAGCCCTTTTGATCTCGGTAAAGAACTTCATACCAGCCATCTTTTTCGTCCGAAACAACAGAGACCTGGCTTCCCTGAGATAAAACGGCTAGGATAGGAGCGTTTAAGTTTGGTTCTGCCCGCAGGCGCAGCGCATCTGCCGTGACAACGGCAACCCGACCACCGCTGGCAAGAGCAGTGGTAAGGAGCAGTACGCTTAAGATGGTTGTGGCGGCTAAAGTACGGCCAAACCGCTTGAGTACAATCATAGAAAATCCTCCATTGGTCATCTGGGTGATTGGGTGGCACCGCAACGAGTCATCGGGCAGACAGGGCTCGCTCTAGCCAGACAGATGCAATATCAAGAGCGGAGTAGAGACTGTCCTTTTCGCTGCGCTTTACCACGATATCCCGGCTTTTCACGTTGCTATCGGTCAGCTGAAGTTGCACCGATACCTTAGAAGCTAGACTAATATCCTGTAAGGGTTTGGCATCAACCACTTGAAGAAGTACAATATAGGGGTCGGCCATACTACCATAATAAATAAAGTTGTCCTTACGTCTGAGAGGACGTCCCTTGTACGTAAGTGGTATATGTTCTGCTGCCATGTGGTCCT
>JBHAQX010000072.1:0-5533 GCA_041830595.1 Evtepia sp. | reverse complement strand
GACTTTGACACGGAGTTTTTAGACTACATTATGGCTGTCCGGGTGGTCTCCGGGGTGGATGAGGCCATTGCCCACATCAACGCCCACTCCACAGGCCACAGTGATGCCATCCTCACCCAAAACATGAACCATGCCAACCAGTTTACCCGCTTGGTGGACAGTGCTGCGGTCTATGTCAATGCCTCTACCCGCTTTACCGACGGGGGTGTCTTTGGTCTGGGCTGCGAAATGGGCATCTCCACCCAAAAGCTTCACGCCAGAGGGCCCATGGGGCTGGAAGAGCTGTGCAGCTATAAGTACATTATAAAAGGCAGCGGGCAGATCCGTTGATGCAGAGAAAAGACCTGGGCACCTATGTGCCCAGGTCTTTTTATGTTCTTATCTTCTACAGTGCAAGGGCCGTATGATAGCCCTCGTGAATGGCATCCCATATCTTGCCCGGTGATTTCGCATCCCCAATCTTGAACACTCTCTCACAGCACGTATCCAAGGCCGTGCCATAGGGATTCTCCGGCTCCACACCCAGGCAGAGGACCACCCGGTCGCAGGGGTATGCATAGGTCTCCCCCGTCTCGCTGTGTTCAAAATAGATGCGATCCTCCCCAATGCTTGTGAGGCGCCGATTCAGCATATACACCACATTGTTCATGTCCAGCACGGCGGTTACCACGTTGCGGTTTGAGCCCAGGGCGCCAGGGGCAAGGCGTGGGGCCGCTTCCAGCACCACCACTGCGTTGTTGCGCTCACGGTGGGAGAGAATTTCCGCCGTCTCAAGCCCTGTCATGCCGGAGCCAACCACCACTACACTCTCCTCCTCCACGGAAACCCGGCCGCTGATGATATCAGCGGGGGTGCAGACCAGAGGGCTGCTCTGGGCACCGGGAATGGAGGCAGGAATCAGAGCCTTCCCCCCTGTAGCATCAATGATTGCATAGGGCTCTTGGCTCTTCAATTCTTCGGGGGTGGGCGCTGTGTTGCACAGCAGCTGGACCCCTGCCTCTCGGCAGCGTTTTTCCAGGCTCTCCACCAGCCACTGTATTTTTTCCTTCCGGGGAATGGCACCCGCCAACAGCAGCTGACCCCCGGGGGCTTCCTGCTTTTCATACAGCTTCACTTGAAAGCCTCTCTGGGCGGCAATGAGGGCGCACTCCATGCCCCCGGGCCCTGCACCCAAAACCAAAACCAGGCGGTCGTCCCCCGTTTTCTCCAGGGGCTTCACCTTCGCCTCATAGCCGGTTTCCGGATTCAGGGCGCAGGTGAGCCGGTCAATCTTATACTCCATCTCCAGGCAGGACATGCAGGAGATGCAGGGGATGATCTCCTCTCCTCTGCCGGAGAGGGCCTTTTCCGCCCAGTCCCCATCGGCCAAATGGGCCCGAACGCTGCCTACAAAGTCGGTATAGCCCTCCACCAAGAGCTTCTCCGCAAAGTCCGGGTCTCGAATCACAGATACCCCACAGACGGGGATGGAGACGGATCGCTTCACCGCCTTCATCAGGTGCTTGCGCCAGCCCTGGGGATAGGTGATGGGCTCCATACTCTGGCTGAGCTTACTGGCGGTGCCCGAAGCGGTCACGCCAATGCCATCTGCCCCCCAACCTTCTAACATCTGGCAGATTTTGATGCCCTCATCGGCATGATAGCCCTTAGCACCAATATACTCCTCCACGGAAATGCGCACGGTAAGGGGAAAGTCTGGCCCACAGGTGCGGCGGATCTCTTCCACAATCAGCCGGAGCAGCCTTGTGCGGTTCTCCAAACTACCGCCAAATTCATCGCTGCGGAAATTGGTGGCAGGGCTTAAAAAGCTCTGGATGAAATAGTTGTGGGCCCCGTGAACCTCCACCCCGTCAAAGCCCCCCTGCTTCACACGAAGGGCGGCGGCACCGAAGCAGGCCACCACCCGCTGAATTTCTTCTGCCGTAGCCGCCCGGGCCCCTCCGTTTTTCCCTTTCACGGCACTGGCTGCAATGAGACCCCCCGGTGACAGGGCGGCATCTCCATTGCTGCCGGGGTGAAACAGCTGGGCAAAGATTTTGGTGCCATAGGGGTGTATACGAGCGGAAAGCTTTTGAAATTCGGCAATGCTCTCGTCTCTCGCTGCCCCCATCTCTTTGGGCACACTGATGCCATGCTGGTCGTCTACATACACCGCCTCGGTGACAATCAGGCCCACGCCTCCTTTAGCCCTTCGCTCGTAGTAGGCAATCATGTCCTCGGTCATGGTGCCCTGTTCGTCGGAGAGTAGGCTGCGGGCGGCGGTCATCACCACCCGATTTTTAATGGTCAGAGTTCCAATCTGGTAGGGAGAGTTGAGCATGGTATACATAGCGGCGCCTCCTCAATTGTTTCATTGCCTTCATGATACTATCTTTTTCCACACGACGCAAGGAAAAGCTGCCTCTCCTACAGGATAAGCAGCTCCAACAGAAAGACCGCCGTACAGGCTCCCAGGGCCACCTGCACCAGTCCAACATTTCTAAGGGCCAAAATCACTGCCACCACCAGGGCCGCAAGGCCTGACCAGATGCTTCCTGTGGCATAGAGAATGGCCGGAAAGGTCATCACCGCCAGGGTCACATAGGGCACATAAAAAAGAAAGGAGCGGATGGTTGGGTCTTTAATCTCCCTGCGAATCAGGGTAAGGGGCAGCACTCGCACCAAATAGGTCACCCCAGCCATCACCAAAATGTAGAGGTAGATATTAGGCTCCATTCTCCTGCACCTCCTCTTTCACCGGAAATAGCACCGCCGCGCCCCCTGCAATCAGCACGGTAAGCAAAATAATCTTCATGCCCCCGGAAATGCTGGAGAGCAGCGGGATTTTAGTGAAGGCAAAGCTCAGGGTCATTCCAAGAATGACGGTGCCCGCCACCACCTTGTTCTTCTTCGTTGGGGGGATAAACACGGCAATCAGCATGCCAAACAGGGCCACAGACAGGGCACTGACCACACGGGCGGGCAGCACATCCCCCATCACGGCACCGGTTACCGTTCCCAGGGTCCAACCGGGACAGGCCACGGCAAAGGCTCCCAGGGAGTACAATGGGTCCAAATAGGGCTCCGGCCGGGCAATGGATATGCCGAAAATCTCATCGGTGACGGTAATACCAAACAGCAGGCGCATAGGAATGGACGTGCTGGCCTCCAGCCGCTGGGATAGGGCGCAGGACATGAGCAAATAGCGGGCATTGATCACCAGCTGCAGCAGTGCCATAACCAGATAGCTGGAGGCAGCGGTAATCACAGAGGTCGCCGCAAACTGCCCGGCCGATGTCATATTGGTAAAGCTCATCAGGCCGCCCTGAAAGGCGCTGATGCCTGCATTCCCCAGGGCAATGCCCAGGGAGACAGAGACCGTAAAATAACCCAGGGCAATGGGAATTCCATCCCGCATCCCTAGGCGAAACCACTCAGACCGTTTGTACATGTTTTCGCTCCTCGTCTTCTTCCTTTGTTCTCTCTCGAGCTTTTTCACGCAATAAAACGATTATACGCCTACAGAGCGAAAATGAAAAGGGGGTTTTTCGGTTTCATTGAAACAGGCAGGTCAAATTGCATTTGACCTGCCTGTCCTTCATTCTACTTAAGTATTACGCCGAATCAGCCGGGAGGCCAACCCATATTTCTTCCGGCCAACACGTGGAAATGCAGGTGAAAGACACTCTGCCCTGCCGAGGCTCCACAGTTGGACACCACACGAAAGTCCGTAAGTCCCAGCTCCTTTGTCAGCTTACTGATCACCTCAAACATATGGGCCACCACGGCAGAGTTTTCGGAACTAATTTCGCCTGCCGAAGCAATATGCACCTTGGGAATCACCAGCAGGTGAGTTGGGGCCTGAGGTTCAATGTCATGAAACACCAAAACCTGGTCGTCCTCATAGGCCTTTTGAGAGGGGATCTCCCCCGCCGCAATCTTGCAGAACAAACAATCTGTCATAAAAGCCCTCCTTCCTTGTCACGCACAATGGTTCTCTTCCAATCAAAGCCCTAGTTTTTGGGCTACAAAATCATCCACAGAGGCCAGAGCATCGTCCACCTTGAGAAGGTCCGTTCCACCGCCCATAGCGCTCTCCGCCTTGCCGCCGCCCTTGCCGCCACAGATCGCTGTCACATGGCGCACCAGATCACCGGCCTTGATGCCCTTTTCAATGGCCGTCTTGCCGCAAACCGCCAAAAAGCTAATCTTTTCTCCATCCACAGAAGCCAATACGGCCACCACTGCCGGTTCTTTATCCCGGAGCACATCTCCAAGTTGTCGCAAGGCATTGCCATCCATGCCGGGGCGGGTTGCTGTCAGCACCTTGAGATCACCCAGACTTTTTGCCCCAGCCAAAAAGTGGCCCCCCTCGTTGGCACTCTCTTTGGCCCTAAACTGCTCCAACTGACGGCGCAGTTCACGAACCCCGGCCAGTTCTGCAAGCAGGCGCTCTTCCAAATCCTCCGGCTTCACCTTCAAAATTCCTGCCACCTGGCGGTACTTTTCCTGGGTGTGTAGAAGGCTCTGGAGAGCCTTTTCCCCTGTAATCGCCTCAATGCGGCGCACACCAGATGCCACGGAAAACTCTGCAGTAATATGGAACACACCCGTCTTTGCCGTGTTATCCAGATGGGTGCCGCCACATAGTTCAATGGAGTAGTCGCCCATGGAAACCACACGTACCTGGTCACCATATTTCTCCCCAAAGAGGGCTGCTGCCCCCTTCTCCTTTGCAGCGTCAATGGCCATCTCCTCCACACCGATGGGCAGGCCTTGTAAGATTTCCTCATTGACTTTGGCCTCTATCTCCTGGAGTTCTTCTGCCGTTAGGGCAGAGAAATGGGTAAAGTCAAAGCGCAGCTGATCCGGCTCAACCAGCGAACCCGCCTGGTGTACATGCTCACCCAGGGTTTGAATCAGGGCGGCATGGAGCAAATGGGTGGCAGAGTGGGCACGGGCGATGGCCTGGCGGCGCTTCTCATCAAAGGTGGCGGTCACCAAAGACCCAAGGCGCAGCTCGCCCTGGGTGACCTTGCCGTAGTGCATATACTTGCCGCCCTTGTTCTTCACCACATTGTCCACGGCGAAGGAGACACCCTCCCCGACAATCTGCCCATGGTCCGCCACCTGTCCGCCCATCTCTGCATAGAAGGGGCTCTTGTCCAGGACAACAATCCCCTCGGTTCCGGCGATCAGGCTGTCTCTCTGGGCCTCTTGGGCCACAAGGGCCACAACCTTGGCGGAGACGTGATTGGCCTCATAGCCCACAAACTGAGTCTCGGGCACTTCTGCACCAAACTCAATGCCTGCCCAGCCCAGATCTCCCAAGGCCTCTCTGGCTTTTCTGGCACGCTGGCGCTGCTCCTGCATTTCCTGGTCAAAGGCCTCACGGTCCAGGCTGAGGCCCTCGTCCTCTACCATCTCTTCCGTCAGATCAATGGGGAAGCCGTAGGTATCGTAGAGCTTAAAGGCATCGCTGCCGGAAAAGGTCTCCTTCCCCTCGCTCTTCATCCCTGCCAGCATCTCAGAGAAAATTTTCATGCCGGCATCG
>JBHAQX010000071.1:0-7453 GCA_041830595.1 Evtepia sp. | reverse complement strand
TGTGATTCAGCTTTTCCTTCACCTGCCCCTCCACGTGGAGGATTTTCCGTCGAGCGTCGGCTAAGGCGGGGCTTGCCTCGTCACAGACCGTATCCCCTCGGATGCAGCGCTGGATCTCCTCCTGCAGTTCACCCAAGTTCTCCAGACTCCGGCCGTAGGAACCCAGGTTCTGGTCGGCCCCTTCTCCCCGCTTCATATAGGCGGACATTCGGCTGCAGGCCGCGGCAAACTGGGCCACTCTCTCCAGCTCCTCGGGGAGAAGCATGGCCCCGGAGGCACTTTGGACCAGGATATCCGAAAGACCATGCATGGTGGGCAAGGGAGGTGCGCCGCAGATGTCTAGTATCCGTCTAGCCCCTGTGGTCTCCTCCATTTTCTGTATGCAAATCGCCTCTTTGAAGTAGGGCGATAGGTGTTCAAAACTAGCCTTGGCCTGGTCGGACAGGGCCAGGTCCTTTAATTGTTCGATTATTGTTGGAAATTCTAGTGCTGCCATGTGTTTGTGCAATGGATGTCATTCCTTTCTCATTCACGGTGCTACCCACCCTGCTGTGGACATGAAAAAAAGCGCAGTATGCCACTGCGCTTCAAACATATCGTCCCTTGTCCAAACGCAAAGTCGATCATCTCCGAAAAGCAGTTTGGGCACAAAAACCAGACATGTCCGTGACATGCCTCTTGTACAACAAACTCCTATGTTATCGGATGACCGACATCAACGCCCTTCTTTCTCTATTGGAATACGAATAGTTTATCACAGAATCCCCATTTTTGTCAATCCTGTGCCAGTTGCCCCCGGTTCGGCAAAAAAGCTGTGTACACCAGGATGGCCCGGCGCACACAGCTTACACGTTCTTATTTCAAAAAGGCTTCCAAGCGGTCCAGTCCCTCTCGAATGTTGTCCACGGAGGTGGCATAGGACCAGCGGACGTACTGAGGGGCGCCAAAGCCGGTGCAGGGCACCACGGCCACCAGGCCCTTTTCCAGGAATACCTTGGCGAAATCATCGGCATCCTTTATGGTGGTTCCGTGGAGGGTTTTGCCAATCAGTCCACTCAGGTTCATCATGACGTAGAAGGCACCCTCGGGGCGAATGCAGCTGACCCCCGGAATCTTTGACATGCGCTCAAAGATATACTTGCGCCGCTCGTCAAAAGCCAGGCGCATCTCCTCTACCCCTTCTTGGGGGCCGGACAGAGCCTCCACGGCTGCCCACTGGGAGATGGAGCTGGGGGCCGAGGTGGCATGGCTTAAGTAGTTGGCCATCAGGTCACTGATGTGCTTGGGGGCCAAGGCATAGCCGATGCGCCAGCCGGTCATGGCATAGGACTTAGACACGCCGTTTAAGAGAATGGTGCGCTCCTTCACCGCTTCTCCTAGAGAGACAAAGCTGGTGAATTTCAGTCCATCGTAGACCAGATCATAGTAGATCTCATCGGCAATGACATAGAGGTCGGCCTTTATCACCACCTGGGCAATCTCTTCCAGCATGTCTCGGCTGTACAGCATGCCCGTGGGGTTACTGGGGTTATTGAGAATCAGAGCCTTGGTCTTGGGAGTAATGGCCCCCTCCAGCTGCTCCTTGGTGATCTTAAAGCCTTCTTCCTCCCTCGTTTGGAGAACGACGGGAACTCCCCCCACGATTTTAATCAGCTCATAGTAGCTGACCCAGTAGGGGGCCGGCAAAATCACCTCGTCCCCTGGATTGATGAGCACCCGCAGGGCCGCATAGAGATTATGCTTTGCTCCGCTGCTGACCACCACCTCCTCCCAAGTGTAGGAGATGCCGCAGTCAGCCTTAAGGCGGTCACAGACGGCCTGGCGCAGCTCCAGAATGCCCGGGGTGGGGGTGTAGCGGGTTTTATTCTCGTGAATGGCACGGATGGCAGCTTCCTTAATATTCTCTGGGGTGTTAAAATCAGGTTCCCCTGCCCCAAAGCCGATGACATCAATCCCATCGGCACGCATTTTTTTATACATTGCGTCAATGGCCATGGTGGTAGACGCCTGAACCCCCTGCGCAATGGCAGACAGTGCTTTCATATGCCATCCTCCTCAAACTTCTCTCAAACTTCATTTTCTGAAATATTATATGCTGAAACTTGCAAGATTGCAAGCAGCAATCTGATTATCTTTTCCTTTTATTCCTTCCCCCTTTTTGACAGGATTGCCATACAAAAACCAGCCTCCCCTGGCATAAAACCAAGGAAGACTGGTTGGTTTTCTCTTTTTAACCGCTGTCTCTTAGGTACGGCGGCGCTGTGCGTTTTTTTGGTAGAGCAGGTAGAGCCCATCCATGAGCAAATTTGCATCAAAGATGATATCCCGCTTGCAGTGCTTGCGTACAATTACCCCACTGCCCCCGGTCATGACCACCGTCTCGGCCTTCCAGGTGGCCGCCTCCAGGCGTTCAATCATATTGTCCAGCATGGCAGCATGGCCAAAGATGGCACCGGAGCGCATGGCATCCACCGTATTGCGGCCTAAAATCGACGGGGGCGGTTCAATGGAGATGTGGGGCAGCTCCGCCGCCCGCTGGGAGAGGGCCTCCACCCCAATGTGGAGCCCAGGGCAGATGACACAGCCTTCATAGGTGTTTTGCTTCAGGACCGAGAGGGTGGTGGCCGTGCCCATGTCAATCATAATGAGGGGCGAGGGGTACTTGTCAATGGCCGCCACACAGGAGGCCACAATATCCGCCCCCAACTGCCCATGGGCCTCTGCAATGATGTTAAGCCCCGTCTTAATCCCCGAGCCCACCACCAAGGGCAGCTTGCCCGTTAACAGACGCACCGCACGGGTGAGCTCGGTGGTCATGGGCGGGACCACGCTGGAGATGATGGTTCCCGTCACCCCGTCCATATCCGCATTGTATAAGCGGAAGATGTTCAGCAGATCCATGGCATACTGATCCCGCGTGCTGTCTTTTACCGTTTTCATGGTTGCACGAAATTGCAGGGTTCCTTCCACCGTAAATAGACCAATGGTAACCGTGGAGTTTCCCACATCAATGGCCAGTACCACATCTTCACCCCCTTTATGTTACTCTTTAGTATACAAGATTCCTCCAAAAAGTAAAGTGGAGGAAAGGAATTTTCTCCCTTCATCTAGACATCCCGGCAAATCGAACAAGATAGGCCACTGCAAACAAACAAAAAACGTTGATAGCCCCTACTATACAAAAAAGCCGTTCCAATTTATACTAATAGAGTAAGTTTCTAATGAAGGAGTGTGTGTCCTGTGCGGCGACTATTTGGTATCTTTCTCTACGCCATTCTTGCAGGTTTCTGTATCGGCTTAGGCGGCACCATCTATCTGCGGCTGAAAGATGCCTTTCCCGGCGGCCAGGTGGTGGGCGCCCTACTGTTTGCCGTGGGGCTCTTTGTGGTCTGCACCCATGGCTACAGCCTGTTTACCGGCAAGGTGGCCTATCTCTTTGACAATCCCCCCAGCTATGTGCTGGAGCTTGTGGTGATTTGGTCGGGTAACTTCTTAGGCTGTATGCTGGTGGCGGGGCTTGAGTCCCTCACAACCCTCGTTGGCCCTGAGGGCATTAACGCTGCAGCGGCCAAACTGGTGGAAGGAAAAATGGCCTCTTCCTACCTCAGTCTCTTTGTTCTGGGCATTTTCTGTAATATTTTTATGTACATCGCCGTCCATGGCTATCGCACCAATCCCCACGAGGTGGGCAAGTACCTGGCGATCTTCCTGGGCGTCTCCATCTTCATCCTCAGCGGAACGGAACATAGCATTGCGGATATGTACTATTGGACCCTATCGGGGAAACTCTTTGAGGCCCCGGGAGAATCCCTGCTGCGTATTTTCATCATTACCCTGGGCAATGCAGTGGGCGGCGTCTTCCTCCCCCTTATGGGAAAGGCGAAAGAGGCTGTGGATGGCAAGGCTGCGGAAGGATAATGCCCCTGCCCGTTCCGGCCAATCTGCCCCCCTTCCCTTATATCGCAACCAAAAAAAGGACGTTGAAACCTTACAGTTTCAACGTCCTTTTGGCTTATCTCATTCAACCAAAGGCCATTGGGGCCTTCCGGTTCAGTCTTCCTCTTCGCTAAACTGGGAAATCAGTACCTCAACACGGCGGTTCTGCTGTCGGCCATCGGGGGTATCGTTGGTGGCGACGGGCTGCATCTCTCCGTAGCCTCTGGCACTAAAGTGGGCCGGGTCCATGCCGCTATCCTTGAGGAGCAGCCGCAGAAATTCCACAGCACGATCCACACTGAGGTCCCAGTTGGAGTAATTGGGAATGCTGACAATGGGGACATTATCCGTATGCCCTGCCACCACAATCTCAAAGGGGCGACTCTCATCCTGGTTCTCCCGCAAAATACGGGCAATCACCGGTATTTTATCCCGCATCTCCGCTGTTACGTTCTTACTGCCCGAGGCAAACCACACGTCGTTTGACAAGGTAATCATAACCTTATCCCCTAATTGCTCAATGGCAACATAGTCGGACAGACCATTGTCGGACACATAGGCATTGATGGCCCGGTAGAGGGAGTTCATCCCCGCCATGGGGTCTGTCTCCTCTTCCGTAGGTGGAGGCGGGTTACTGGGCAGTTCCGTTTGGGGTGGATAGGGCAGCACCTCCACCGGAACCACTTCTCCTGTCATGGACTCATGGAGGGCTTCCATCACCGCATTGTACTTCTCCTGGTCAATGGTTGCTGTAGCAAAGAGGACCACAAACAGGGCAAGAAGGAGGGTGAGCAAATCCGCATAGGGGATCAGCCAGCTCTCATCTACATGCTCCTCATGCTCCTCATGTTTTCGTCGATTTTGGCGCATTACTATGCCCCTCCCTTACTTAGCCTTCTTCCCCTTCTTTCCAGCGGACCCACCCCGCTCGCTTTCGGGAATAAAGGCCAGCAGATCATCCCGCAGTTTTCTGGTGTTGGTTCCCTTACCCAGAGAAATCAGACCTTCCATGGTCAGGGTACGCACAAGGAGTTCCTGCTTGGATTTTCGCTTCAGGCGATTTGCCATGGGGTGCCACAACACATAGCCTGTAAAAATACCTAAAAGGGTGGCCACGAAGGCTGCCGAAATGGCAGCGCCCAGCTTGTTCACGTCACTTAGATCACCTAGGGCCGCAATCAAACCCAGCACGGCGCCCAACACACCAAGGGTCGGCGCATAGGTACCGGCCTGGGTAAAGATCTGTGCGCCGGCGGCGTGGCGGTTCTGCATGGCTTGAATGTCCATCTCCAGGGATTCATAAATTTCGTTCACATTGGTGCCATCCACCAAGAGCTGCAAACCACGGGCAAAAAAAGCATCCGACTCGTCTGCAATGGTCCCCTCCAGGGACAAAAGTCCTTCTTTTCTGGCTTTTTCGGATAGGGCAACAATTTTGTCAATGACCTCCATGGGGGCCATGTTCCGGGACTTGCCAAAGATAATACCAAAGAGTTTGCCAATATTCTTTAGCTCGTTGGCCGGTGTGGCAATGATTACGGCACCAATGGTGCCGACAATGATGATAAAGAATGCAGCCGGATTGAGGAGTGCAGAAAAGGGCACATGCTTGAAAAACATCGCAACCAAAACCGCTGCAACACCAATAAGTGCACCAACTAGGGCAAGAATATCCATAGTAACACCATCTCTTCTACATTATACTGCATAGTATTCTATGGATAGCCCCTAGGAATAGCAAGCTTTTGAAAGTATAAAAAACAAAAAACAGACAAAGCTCGACAGCGATGTTAGACGAATTTTTGTCTTTTTCACAAAATCTCCCTATTTTACATCACACTGTTTAAGAGGGTGTTTCCTCATACAATTGGAACGCCTAAATCATACCAAATTGAATTGCAACCCTGGTCTTTCGACAAATTTTTCTCGTTCTTTTTTATACTATATAAAATGAACGAGATATGCACCGTAAGGTTTACGTTGCAAGAGATTGAAACGAGGATGAAACATGAGGAATGTAAGAGTAATTTTGCTTTTTCTACTGATCTTTTTTGCAACCTTTTTAACGGTTTATTCCAGTGTAGCAAAACCGCCGAACCCGGCTTCCATTGCCGACATACCCTCCGGCGAGACCACCTCCCCCGCAGATGACTCTGTGCCCAGCCCCTCCCCTTTTTCCGCTACACAGGGTGACGCTTTGCCGGAGGAGACCAGCGGACAAGAGAGCAGTGACTCCCCCAGTGGCACAACGGCCTTTCTCCACACCAATCCTTACACCTACACAAGGCCCGTTCTCTACCCCCGGCCCTCTACCATTCCGCCCATTTTTCCCAAACCTCCTGTGAGCAATCCAGCGCCCCTTCCTACAAAGATGAGCAAGTTTGTTGTCTTTCCTGCGCCCATTGAGGAGGTATTCCCCGATCCTGGTTTGGCCAGCTACATTGCTGCAGAACTGGGGATGGACACCACCCAAGAGGTGGAGCTGGATGCCTTGCTTGGTATTTCAACCATTAACATCAATGAGGAGTTTGCAGGTCCAACGGTTCAGTCCATCGAGGGCATCGAGTATTTAAGCGGATTGACCAGCATCTTCTTGGAGCACCAAGAGATTTCCGATCTAACACCTCTGGAGCTCTTGGATGCCCCCAATTTATGGATGCTCTCCATCTCCTTTAACTACTATGAGGATATTGCGCCTATTTCCCATTTAACCAGCCTCACCCATCTGTACCTAAAATCGGGGGATGAGGGATACTATGTGACGGACATTTCTCCCCTTTCCTCCCTTTCCAACCTCTTAGTCCTCAACTTGGGGAACCAGAGAATTACAGACCTAAGCCCTCTGGAAGGCTTAGATCGCCTTGACTATTTGGTCCTTGGCTACAATGAAATCTTAGGCGATATCAGTTCTCTTAGTTACTTATCTACCCTGCGATTCCTCTACCTGGATGCCAACGACATTTACGACCTAAGCCCTCTGGCGGGGGTACATGAGAATTTTTTCATCCTCAAGCTCAACAACAATCACATTGCATCTCTGGCCCCTCTGGGTCACCTTGTGCTAGATAACATCGACCGGGAATTAAGCCTTGAGAACCAGGAAATCCCCATGGAGAGCGTCTATTTCGATGTTCCCAGCTTAACCATTGAAAACCCCCTGCGGGATTTCCAGGATGTTCCCATTCCCCCCGACATCCCCGAAAGTATGGGCAGCTATGACCCGGATACCAATCTCATTACCCTGCTGGAACCCACGGAGAGCGCCGGCCTGATCCGCATTCCCTTCTCCAAAGAGTACTCCTACAATCAGGGACTGTATACGACAGCCTTCTCCGGGGAAATTGTCGTCCCCTTTACCAAGCCAGCCATGAACGAGGCGCCCACGGTAATCAATGTGATTCCCTAATGGGGAAAACGCCCCCACCACAGGACTGCTGGAAGTTTCCTTTAGCCAGCCCATGGATAAAGACACGGTTGGCATCATACAGCTCAACGGAATGCCTCTTGCAGGTCCCCT
>JBHAQX010000070.1:0-8298 GCA_041830595.1 Evtepia sp. | reverse complement strand
TATTGCCCAAGTTCGCCTACATGTGAGCTTTTAATGAAGGAGTAAAACTGTTATGGCTAGGAAGGCTTCAAAAGCAACAAAAAGTAATGAGCTGGACGGAAAGGAATTTTTCGCCGCAATTTCTATGATTGAGCGGGAAAAGGGAATTCCCAAGTCCTATATGCTTGAAAAAATTTCCCAGGCACTCATTTCCGCCTATAAGCGTGACCATGAGGGCATAGGTGATAACGTCTTTATTGAGACAGACGAGGAAAAAGGCGAAGTTCGCATGTTTGTGAAGAAAGACGTTGTAGAGACGGTGGACAATCCATCAACAGAGCTCTCTTTAGAGGAAGCTCAGCGCACCCTTCCAACGGCACAATACGGCGATGTCATTCGGATTGAAATCAAACCCCGCAATTTTGGCCGCATCGCTGCCCAAACCGCCCGTCAGGTTATTATCCAGGGCATGCGTGAGGCAGAGCATGGCATGGTGTATGACGAGTTCACCTCCAAAGAGCATGAAATGATGGTGGGTGTCGTGACCAGAATTGATTCCCGCAATGGGGCTGTTACCCTGCGTCTTGGTAGTGGCTCCGAGGTGGTTGATGCCTATCTGGCACCTTCGGAACAGGTGCGGGACGAGGTGATTCACGAGGGCGATCGTCTAAAGGTCTATGTGGTGGAGGTGCGCCGCACCAACAGAGGACCCCAAATTCTGATCTCTCGCACTCACCCAGGTCTTGTCCGGCGTTTGTTTGAACTGGAGGTTCCTGAAATCTACGACGGTACTGTGGAGATTCGTGCCATTTCCCGTGAGGCCGGCAGCCGCTCTAAGCTGGCTGTTTGGTCTGCGGATGAAAATGTAGATCCCATTGGTGCCTGTGTTGGCCCCAAGGGTTCCAGAGTAAACAATGTTGTAGAAGAACTTCGCAACGAAAAAATTGACATTATTAAGTACAGCGAAGATCCTGTGGAATACATCGCTGCGGCCCTATCCCCTTCGGAGGTCATTTCCGTCAAAGTGTTGGAGGACGGAAAAAGCTGCCAGGTTGTGGTGCCGGATACCCAACTCTCCTTGGCCATTGGCAAGGAAGGGCAAAATGCCCGTCTGGCCGCTAAGCTAACCGGTTTTAAAATTGATATTAAGCCGGAAAGCGCTGTGGATGAGTTCGATGAGGTCCCCTCCATGGAAAGTCCTTCTGTGGACACGAGTGAGGAAGCAGAAGAGTCGACCTCGGAGTTCTCAACAACAGAGGAATAAGGTTTACGCCCATTAAAGAAAACAACAAAGGAGGTGCTCGTGTGCCAAAAAAAATACCCCAGCGCCAGTGTTTGGGGTGCCGTGAAATGAAACCCAAAGGAGAGCTGATCCGTGTGGTTCGCTCACCGGAAGGAGAAATTTCCCTGGACTTTAAAGGGAAAAAACCGGGACGCGGCGCCTACCTGTGCCCTAAGGAAGACTGTCTGAAGCGTATACGAAAATCGAGAGCCCTTGAGCGTGCTTTTTCTGCTCCGATTCCAGAAGAGGTATACGCTAGTTTAGAGGAGCAAATGGCGGGGGGTGATCCAGGTGGATAGCCTACTCTCCTTTCTTGGCCTGATTAAAAAAGCGGGCAGGTTGGAAATTGGAGAAGAGCCTTCTGGTGCCGCTTGCAGAGCACGGAAAGCTTCCCTTCTGGTTCTGGCCAGTGACATTGCAGAAAATTCTGCTCGCAGGGCCTCTCATTTTGCAGAAGCCGGGCAGTGCCTCTGCCTGAAACTTCCCATAGACAAGGATGCCTTTGGCTTTTGCCTTGGTAGATCCTCTTGTGCCATGGCTGCTATAACCGATGTGGGTTTTGCAGCTGCCCTGCTGAAAAAGCTGGCACCCTATGATCCGGAATACTATGGTCCCGCCCTGGAAAAGCTGGATGCAAAAGCAACCAAGGTGCTACAACGCCAAAAAGAAAAACGTGCCCACGAAAAGAAACTGCTGCGCAATGCAAGCAAGCCATGGGCACCCAAACCAAAACAGTAACGAACGATAGAGAGAAGCAACAAGCGTCTTTAGCGCAAACCCTTGTTCTGCGCTAAAGGATTGATACGGAGGTGGCCTATTTGAGTTTAGTGAAATACCGTGTTCATGAAGTAGCCAAGGATCTTGGCCTTTCAACAAAAGACATTACCCAAATCCTTACCAGCCATGCAACGGCGCCCAAAAATCACATGCAGGTTCTGGATGACAAAGAATTGTCCATTGTTTTTGAGTACTTGACCCAGAAAAACCAAGTGGATAGTTTGGAAAGCATCTTTGCAGAGGCTGCCGAAGCAAAGCCTGAACCTGTGGAAGAGCCTAAGGTAGTGACGCCCGTCCCTGCCGAGAAAAAAGTGAGTCCAGCCGCTCCTGCAGCTCCTGTCGCAGCGAAATCTCCTGCTCCATCCGCTAACAAAACGGCTCCGGCAGCTCAACCTGCTACAGCTACACCGACATCGCCTGTGGTGCAAAGTCAACCCTCTACCCGTGTTCCAGAGAAAAAGATTGTGGACACACGTAAGGCCGGCAATGTAAATCTGGATCGCTATGATGAGCGACTGGAAAGCCTTGCCCCTGACCGCGCCCAAAATATGCAGCAGGGCAAGCAAAAATTCCAGAATCGAAACAACCAGCGCAAGGGCAATTTTGGCGGCAACAAAAAGCGCCAGGAGGAGCAGGACAAACTGCGCCGCCTTCAGCTGGAAATTGCCAAGAAGACACCTCTTACCGTTAAAATCCCTGACGAAATCGGTGTGGGCGAGCTTGCCTCCCGCATGAAAAAGACAGGGGCCGATGTGGTCAAGCAGCTGATGAAGCTGGGTGTCATGGCCTCTCTGTCCGAGATTATTGATTATGACACTGCTGCACTGGTTGCCATGGAAATGGGCTGCAAGGTAGAGCGTGAAATCGTTGTAACCATTGAGGAGCGTTTGATTGACACTGCAGTGGACGCTGAGGATGACCTGGTTCCCCGTGCTCCTGTTGTTGTGGTTATGGGCCACGTTGACCACGGTAAGACCTCTCTGCTGGATCGCATTCGCAGCGAAGATGTTGCCAGTGGTGAGGCCGGTGGCATTACCCAGCACATTGGTGCGTATCAGGTGTTCCGCAATGGAGCTCCCATCACCTTCCTAGATACCCCTGGCCATGAGGCCTTTACCGCCATGCGTGCCCGTGGCGCCATGGTCACCGATGTGGCCATTCTGGTGGTTGCGGCGGACGACGGCATTATGCCTCAGACCATTGAGTCAATCAACCATGCGAAAGCCGCTGAGATTCCCATTATTGTTGCCATCAACAAAATGGATAAACCATCTGCAAACCCGGATCGCATCACCCAGCAGCTTACCGAGTATGGTCTTGTTTCGGAAGACTGGGGCGGCGATACCATCATCTGCCCCATCTCCGCAAAAACCGGAGATGGCATTGACCATCTGCTGGACATGGTGAATCTGACCGCCGAAATGCAGGAATTGCGTGCAAACCCAAGCCGTTCCGCCCGTGGTGTGGTTATTGAGGCTCGCCTGGATAAGGGCCGTGGCCCTGTCGCAACCATGCTGATTCAAAATGGTACCCTGCACCAGGGTGATGTGATTATTGCCGGCACGGCTGTTGGCCGTGTCCGGGCTATGACCGATGCAAGAGCCAATAAAATTCTTGCAGCCGGCCCCTCTGTTCCTGTTGAAATCATTGGTATGAGTGAAGTGCCAGGCGCCGGCGATGCCTTCCATGCGGTAGCAGACGAGCGCATGGCTCGTGAGCTTGCAGAACAGAGAAAGCATGAGCATAAAATGGCGGGCAGCAATGCTGGCCAAAAGGTTACACTGGAAGATCTCTTCTCTCAGATTCAGCTGGGCGAACTGAAGGATCTCAACATTATTGTAAAGGCCGACGTACAGGGTTCTGCCGAAGCCGTGAAGGCCTCCCTTGAAAAGTTGAGTAACGAAGAAGTCCGGGTGCGGGTCATCCACTGTGCCGTTGGTGCCATCAATGAATCGGACGTTATGCTGGCTACCACATCCAATGCGATCATTGTTGGCTTTAACGTTCGTCCCGATGCCAACGCCAGAGACTCTGCGGCTCGTACCGGGGTCGATATGCGTATGTATCGTGTTATCTATGACATTATTGACGAGATGGAAGCGGCCATGAAGGGCATGCTTACCCCCAAGTTTAAAGAGGTTGCTCTGGGCCGGGTCGAAGTGCGTGAGGTCTATAAGATCACCGGTGCCGGCATCATTGCAGGCTGCTACGTACTAGAGGGCCGTGTGACACGTAACGCTGAAATCCGTTTGGTGCGAGATGGTATTGTCGTCCATGAGGGTACCATCGGGTCTCTGCGCCGCTTTAAAGATGATGTGCGTGAAGTTGCCCACGGCTACGAATGCGGTATTAGTATTGATAAGTATAGCGATCTGAAGGCTGGCGATATCATTGAGGCCTTTGTGATGGAACAAATCGAGGTTTGAACCAACTGAGCTACCTTTCACGCACCGTTATTGCGCGGCAATACGTTCGGGGAACGCCGCTGGCGTTCCCCTCTTCTTTTGTATATTCCCTTCCCAAACCCTACGAACTGTCTGTGCAGGTTCTACTGGAACAGACCAAGGAGAATCAAATGGCAAGTAATCGAATTGGACGAATCAATGAAGAAATACAGCGGGAACTCTCTTCCCTGCTGCGTAATCTAAAAGATCCACGGGTGCAGGGGCTTTTGTCCATCACTTTAGTGGAAACCACACCGGACCTGCGCTTTGCTAAGGTCTATGTCAGCGTTTTGGACAAGAGTGATGTGACTGGTGTTTTGAAGGGACTGAAATCTTCTGCAGGTTATTTACGAAGAGAGCTGGGCCGCGCCCTCACCCTTCGCTACACCCCGGAAATTGTATTTCAACTGGATGATTCTATCGATAAGGGCACTCATATTTTAAAGCTTCTAAACGATCTGGAGAAAAAATAAAGGCGGTGCGGTATGACATATCAAGAAGCAGCCAACTTGCTAAAAGAGCAAGATCATATTCTTATCCTCACCCATCGCCGCCCTGATGGTGATACCATTGGTTGTGGTGCCGCACTCTGCCTTGGTCTGCGCCAAATGGGAAAAGAAGCCTTTCTGCAAGAAAATGAGGAGGCCCATGGCCTGTTTGCCCCTTACATGGAAGGCCTGCTTGCTCCTTCTGATTTTGCTCCCCATTTTATTGTCACCGTGGACACTGCCGACTGGGATCTGGCCCCCAATAGCGTGCATACTCTCTATGAGGGGCGGGTTGACCTGTGTATTGACCATCACCGCTCCAGTACCCTTTATGGAAAGAAGAACTGCATCGATCCAGAGTGTGCTGCCTGCGGAGAGCTTATCTATCAAATTCTAAATGAATTGACTTCCATTACCCCAGAGATTGCAAGACTGTTGTACCTGGCTATTTCCACAGATACCGGCTGCTTTATTTTTTCCAACACCACAGCCAAGACCCACCGAATCACAGCTGCACTTTTTGAAATTGGTTGCGATCACCAGCAGATCAACAAACTGCACTTTCGCACCAAAACCCTAAAGCGACTGAAAATTGAAGGGCATCTTGTGGAGACGATGACACTGCTACACGGGGGCAAAACTGCCATCGCTGTGATTCCTCGGTCCCTCATGGAAGCCCTGGGAGCTACCGAAGAAGATGTGGATAATATTGCTGCCTTCTTGGAACAGATTGAAGGGGTTCAGAATGCGGCTACCATTCGTGAGCTTGAACATGGAGAGTGTAAAATCTCCCTGCGCAGTGATGGCGAACTCAATGCCTCGGATGTCTGTGCCCTCTTGGGCGGGGGCGGTCATCGTGCCGCTGCTGGCTGCAGTCTCTTCGGCAGCACGGATGAGGCCAAGGCGGCCATCATTCGGAGCATTGATACCATTTTAGGCTCGGAAGAGCACAAGGGATGAGGTGACCCATGCCAAATGGAATTTTGGTCATAGATAAGCCCTCTGGCTGGACCTCCCACGATGTGGTGGCCAAGCTTCGCCGTATTTTGGGCGAACGGCGTATCGGCCATGCAGGAACCTTAGACCCCATGGCAACGGGGGTGCTTCCTATCTTTGTGGGCAGAGCAACTCGTGCGGTGGAGTTTGCCTCGGAAGGGGAAAAAGAGTATATCGCCGGGCTGCGTTTGGGCCTGGTTACCGATACCCAGGATGTGACAGGAACTGTGATTGCTTCCCAAGATGTCCATGCCTCTGTAGATGATGTTTTGGCTGCCTTGTCCCCTTTGCGTGGTGATATTCTACAAATCCCACCCATGTACTCGGCCATTAAGCAACAGGGAAAAAAGCTGTATGAGCTGGCACGGGCCGGCAAAGAGGTGGAGCGGGCAGCACGGCCTATTCACATCTATGAGTTAGAGCTTTTGGAGCAAGTTTCCCCCGTCGATTTTCTCCTTCGGGTACAATGCTCCAAAGGCACCTATGTGCGAACCCTCTGCCACGACATTGGGAAAAGTTTGGGCTGTGGTGGCTGTCTCTACTCCCTGCGGCGCACCATGGCCGCCGGATTTACGGAATGCCAGGCCCACTCCCTCTCCACTGTTTTGGAGGCAGAAAATCCCCAATCCCTTCTCTTGCCAGTCAGTGATTACTTTTCCCAGTATCCTGCCCTGACGGTAACCGAGTCGGAGGAGAAAAAAATCCGCAACGGAGTCTCCTTTCCCACGTTCCAGCCAGAGGGTACCTATCGGGTGTACGGGCCTGATGGTCACTTTCTTATGTTAGGAACCATTGAACAGCAAACGATGAAAACAGTCAAAAGTTTTTTTGAGGTGTAAGTATTTGGAACAGAAACGTAGAGTAATGGCCCTGGGTTTTTTTGATGGGGTACACAATGGCCACGCAGCCCTCATGCGCATGGTCACGAAGAGAGCAAGGGAGCTTCACGCCACCCCTTCTGTATTGACCTTTGATCCCCATCCCCAGAGCGTTATTTTTAATAAGCCTGTGGCTCTCCTTACCTCCCCGGAGGATAGGGCCGACTTAATGCGCCGTTATTTTGATATTGAAGATGTGATTATTACCCGCTACGACACCACCCGTATGAAGCAGCCTTGGGATGACTTTGTACGCAAAACCTTAGTGCAAGATCTTCATGCAATCCACTTAGTCGCAGGGCATGACTTTCATTTTGGCTATAAGGGCGAGGGGAATCCCCAGCGCCTCATGGCCCTTTCCAGTGATTTAGGGGTTGGGGTGGACATTATCCCCAAGGTGGAACAAGATGGCATCACGGTCTCCTCTACCTACATCCGCACCTTGGTCGCCCAAGGTGAAATTGAGCGGGCCAATGATTTTCTTGGTCACCCATATACCCTGAGCGATGTGGTGTCCCATGGAAAAAAATTAGGCTCTACCTTAGGGTTTCCAACTGTGAACCTAAGGCTTAAGCCATCGGTGCTCCCTCCTGCCCTGGGGGTCTATGCCACCCGTGTCTGGCTGGAAAATGGCGAGAGCCATATTGCCGTTACAAACGTGGGCACCCGCCCAACGGTAGATGACGGTGATCAGATTACGGTAGAGGGCTTTATTCTGGATTTTTCTGGCGACCTCTATGGCCAGAAAATACGCATGGAGTTTTATCAGTTCATTCGCCCGGAACAAAAGTTTTCTTCCTTGGATGCGCTGCGGGAGGAAATCATGCGCAATGCCCAGCAGACAAGGGATTTTTTTGCAAGCTATCAAAAATAGAACTCCCTGTGCCCTGAGACATTCAGGGCACTTTTCTTTGTTTTCTCCTCTCTGCGCATTTCCCTTGTCTTTTTTTCCATAAACGTGTATCCTATTTCTAATGAATTTTCTCTGTTGAGGTGACCCTTTTGAAAATTGGTTCTGTTTCCATTGATTCTCCCTTGGCCCTTGCCCCTATGGCCGGAGTAACCGACATTGCCTTTCGTGCCATCTGCCGTGAATTGGGGGCAGGTCTTACCATAAGCGAGATGGTAAGCGCCAAGGCCCTGTGCTACCAAGACAAAAAATCCCTCCCTCTGCTTCGCCTTGGGGAAACCGAACATCCCGCCGCTGTGCAAATTTTCGGCAGTGATCTAAGCTGCATGGAGGAGGCGGCTGCCATTGCGGCGGAGGTCTCCGGTGCCGATATCATTGATATCAACATGGGCTGTCCCGTGCCGAAAGTTGCCAACAATGGGGATGGTTCCGGCTTGCTGCGGGACCTAGATAAGGCCTGTCGGGTAGCAGAGGCTGTCCTTCGAGGTGCGGGGGACCGCCCGGTCACGGTGAAAATGCGCCTTGGTTGGGATCGTAGTTCCAT
>JBHAQX010000069.1:0-13427 GCA_041830595.1 Evtepia sp. | reverse complement strand
TTTTTTATTTTTACGCAAGAAAAACAAGGGCAATGACGATATCGTCATTGCCCTTGTTTTTCTTGCGTAAAAATAAAAAAGAGAGAGAGAAAAAGAGAGGGTGTAAGCAGATTGTGTAACCTGTTTACATGTTTGATTCTAGCAAAGATTTATGACAAAACTATTGGATTCATTTGGATAAACTGTGAATTTTGTTTCAAAAATGTAAACTCTATTTCTCACTGTTCAAGATGCCATCGTTGACGGCTAAAAAGTAGTTCTGGTACGCCGTATAGCGCTCAATCTCAGCGGTATCCAAGGCCGTTTTAGCAGCGAGCAGTTCTCCTTCCACCTTGAGTAGGGCAGAGTCGGAGAGTGTGCCTAGGCTATGTTTCAGCTTTGCAGCCTCATAATTGCTTGCCTGTAACTGATAAGCCTCTCGTTTGGCCTCCACGGTGCCGTTGACCGTGGGAAGGGAGTGGTAGAGGTTATAGAAGTCTAACTCATAGGTTTTTACCGTTGACTCATAGGTATACACAGCAGACTCATATTCTTTCTCTGCCATCTTATAGGTGTAGCCGGCAGGGGAGTTGTCTCTGCGTGCATCTTTCCAGTCATCCTCTGCGTCCTTTAAGGTGTTCTTCGCATCAAAAAGAGTGTAGCTTTTTTCTTTGGCCTGGGTCAAAGCGGCATCATAGTCCATACTGGCCACTTGCTTTTGTTCCTTAGAAAGCTCAGAGATGGGAAGTAGCGTTAGTTTTCCTGTTATAGGAGCACCAACCATGGACTCAAGAGAGGCCTTCATTTTTTCAACACTCGCTTCCATAGAAGAAACGCCGTTCTTGGTCGTGGTATAGGTCGTCTTAAACTCTTGAAGCTGTAGCTTAGAAATTTGTCCTAGGCTATAGCGCAGTTCCATGGCAGCCAGAGACCGTTCCATAATGCTTGCAGTCTGCTTCAAATCCCTCAGGGAATTTTCCATGCTCAGCGTGCCCAAGTAAAGACTTTGTCCACCCACAACCAGAAGGGACATAGATTGAAAAAGCTTGCGTTCTACCTTTTCCAACGTCTCTGCATAGTTTTTTTCATTGATTTGTTCGAGCTGATCTTTCATAGCGGAAACGTTGGAGGAGAGCATGGAGGACAGGCCCGTTATGGACCCACCATTTGCTGCAATTGTATCATCTACTGTTTTATTGATTTTATCAATTAAAATTCGATAGGCCTCCTCCCGATTAAAGGCATACTGGCCGTCTAGCGCAGACTGAATCGACAGGATAGTGGGATTATTTTCCCGCATTCTTGGGCCGATGTTTGCAAAAGAAAGGGTTCCTGCTGCATCTTCTGGATACTGCTGTATCACAGGACTGCTGGGAAGTGGATCCGAAGGTTTGAAATTGCCTATGTAGGCAGCCGAAGTGGGCAGCAACAGGCTAAGAGATAAAACACCGGTTAGACAGAGGGCAGATAGTCGTTTTTTCATAGTGGATATTCCTCATAGTAAATTGAAAATGATGATCGTTAGGACTATAGTATAGCGACAATTTGTGACAGAAAAATGAACAAAATAAAAAAAGTAAGGTATCGAACAAAATTAATGAAAAAAGAAAACCAAGTTGCAGTGCCTACTTCGATTGAAAAAGTGTATATACTCTAGTATAATAGACAGGTTAAAATGGACGCAGAAAGGGGACTAGGCCTAATGAGTATGAGGCTTGAGGACTATTTAAATAGCTTAAAAGGCAAGCGAGTTGCGGTGGTTGGGGTTGGCATTTCCAACACACCATTGCTGCGGCTTTTATCCGGGGCAGGGATTTCAGTGACGGCCTGCGATCAGAAAACGGAGGCGGAATTTGGGCCTCTGGCAACAGAACTAAGAGAGATGGGTGTATGCCTGTCCTTTGGAGAAAACTACTTGGAAGGGCTCAATCAAGATGTTATCTTCCGCTCTCCTGGGATTCGGCCAGACATTTCGGCCTTTCAAACTGCGGTAGAGGCAGGAAGCGTTCTCACTTCGGAGATGGAAGTATTTTTTCAGGTCTGCCCCTGTCGGATCATTGGAGTGACGGGCAGCGATGGAAAAACCACGACCACAACCTTGATTGCCCAGATGCTGAGCAATGCGGGCTATACGGTTCACATCGGAGGGAATATTGGACGGCCTCTCCTGGCCGATGTGGAGCAAATGCAGCCAGAGGACATTGCTGTGCTGGAGCTCTCTTCCTTTCAACTAATGACCTTGCGACAGAGTCCACACATCTGTGTGATGACAAACCTCAGCCCCAATCATCTGGATATTCACACCTCTATGGAGGAGTATCGCGAGGCAAAGGAGAATATTTTTCTCTACCAGTCAGACGATGATTTGGCCGTGTTTAATTTGGACAATGAAGAGACACGGATCTTATCCCAAAAAGCCAAGGGAAACCTGCGACTCTTTAGCCGCCAGGGTCCTGTTTCATCGGGTGCCTATGTGGAAGACGGTACCATTTTCTTTGCCGATGAGAATGGTACACAGACTCTATTTCAGACCAAAGATATTTTGATTCCCGGCGTTCATAATGTGGAGAACTATTTGGCGGCCATTGCTGCTGTGAAAGATCTGGTCTCCCCAGCGGTGATGGAGGAGACGGCAAGAACCTTTCGAGGGGTGGAACATCGCATCGAATTGGTGGATACCGTTGACGGGGTGCGCTACTACAATGACTCCATTGCCTCCAGTCCGACGAGAACCATTGCAGGACTGCGGGCCTTTTCAGAACAAGTCATTCTGATTGCGGGCGGGTATGATAAGAAAATCCCCTTTGATGAGTTGGGAGAGGAAATCTGCCTTCGTGTGAAAACCCTTATTCTCAATGGAGCGACTGCCCCAAACATTCAGCAGGCCGTTCTCACCGCAAACAATTATCGAGAGGGCTTCCCCCAGATTATTCTGGCAGAGAACTTTGAGGATGCGGTTCTTACCGCAAGAAGGATTGCAAGGGAAAAGGATATTGTTTTGATGTCGCCAGCCTGTGCCTCCTTCGATCAATTTCCAAACTTTGCAGCCCGTGGCAACCGCTTTAAGGACTATGTAAAGAGTTTTTTTGAATTAGGCAGAAGTTTAGTGGAGCTGAGTGCCGCCATACAGGGCCCTTCTGCCTTTGAACAATCCGTGGCCCTGCGGGCGGTGTCGCTGCTGAAGGAGTTTATGCCGGAGGCCTATGTGGATCGGTATGGGAATGCGGTGGGGCTGCGTCGGTGCGGAAAACCCAATGCAAAATCCCTGCTGCTGGATGCTCATTTGGATGAGATTGGCCTCATCATAACCGGCATGGAATCTGGTTTTCTTCGTTTTCGCAGCATTGGCGGTGTGGACCCACGGATTTTGCCCAATCAAAGGGTTCAGTTGCTGACGAAGCAGCCCTTACAGGGCGTGATCACCTGTCTGCCTCCCCACATCCAAACCGCTGGGGAGCAAAATACCGGCACTGCCATAGAGGATCTATGGATTGACCTTGGGTTAAGCCAAGAGGAAGCAGAACGTCTTGTTCCGGTGGGTACCCCAGTGGTCTTTGCATCGGAGGCCCAAGCTCTTTTGGGCGGACAACTCTCCGGCAAGGCCTTGGATGATCGCGCTGGATTTGTGGCTCTCTTGGAGGCTGCAAGGCGACTAAAGGATGCGGACCTGGATGTGGACATTTACTTTTTGGGCAGCACCCGAGAAGAGGTGTCGGGAAGTGGTGCCGCCGTGGCCGCCTTTGCCCTTAAGCCAGACTGCTGCATTGCCGTAGACGTCACCCATGGGCGTACTCCAGATGCCCCAAAAGAGGATACGTTTTTGCTGGGCAAAGGCCCTGTGATTGGCATCGGTCCCAATATGACAAAGTGGGTCACCGATGGGCTGATTCGGACCGCAGAAAAGTTGGAGTTACCTTGGCAGCCTGAGGTAATGGGAGGCCATTCTGGCACTAATGCCTGGCGGTTACAGATTAGCCGGGAGGGGGTGCCTACAGGACTGCTATCCATTCCCCTGAAATATATGCACACAGCCCATGAAGTGGTCAAGGAATCGGACATTGCCCAGACAGGGGCCCTGCTGGCTGCCTTTGTGCAAAATCTGGGCAAGGAAGGGGTGTGGGAGCAGTGACCAGTGTACAACGACTAAAGGAACTCTGCCTGTGCCCTGCTGTGTCCAGTGAAGAGAATGGGCTGCGGGATTTCATCAAAGAACAGGCCAGGCCCTATGCAGACCAGATTCGTGTGGATGCCATGGGCAATCTGATCGTCTTTAAGAAGGGCGAAAAGAGCACTAGGGATGCCCTTATGCTCGCCGCCCATATGGATGAGGTTGGCCTGATGGTGCGCAGCATTACCGAGGAGGGCTACCTCAAATTTGTCACCATAGGCGGCATTGACCGCCGGGTGCTCCTTGGAAAGCGACTGCGCGTTGGCAAGGACGGCATTCCGGGGGTGATCGGCATCAAGGCCTATCACCTGGTGAACCGGGAAGAAGAAAAGAGGGTGCCCAAGCTCAGCGAGCTCTATATTGATATAGGTGCGGAAAATAAGGAAGAGGCCCAAACATATGCACCACCGGGTACGGTAGTCTATTTTGAGCGACAGGTAAAAGATATGCCCAACAAGCTGCTTCTGGCCCCCTGTTTGGATGATCGAATTGGCTGTGGAGTGATGCTGGAACTGCTCAAAGAGCCTCTTCCCATGGACTGTAACTTTGTCTTCACCGTACAGGAGGAAGTGGGAACAAGAGGGGTCTTTGGCGCTGCTTTTTCCCTAAAGCCTGACATTGCCCTGGTCTTAGAAGGGACGACGGCAGCGGATATTCCCTCTATGGAGGCCCATAAAATGGTCTGCGCCCCTGGAAAAGGACCGGTCATTCCCTTTATGGACGGGGCAAGCGTCTACGACAGAAGGCTGTTTGAGCTGCTGCGGGATTTGGCCGAGGAGAAGCAGATTCCCTGGCAAACCAAGCACTTTATTGCCGGGGGAACCGATGCTGGCACCATACAGCGCAGCCGTGCCGGTGTGCGTGTGGCTGGTATTTCGGCCGCCGTGCGCTATTTGCATACGGGTTTGAGCCTTGCCAGTCTTGAGGACTATGGACAGATGATGGGTTTGGCCCGAGCCTTTCTGTCGGCCATTGCGGCCATATACTAAAGGAGAGAACTCTCTATGGATTATTTGAATTTACTTCAGCAGCTCAATGTCCTTCACGGCCCCTCTGGGGATGAGGGTGAAGTGACCCAGCTCCTGAAGGAGCTGGCCAGTCCCTATGGAGATTGCCAGATCGACACCCTTGGAAACTTAATTGTGCACAGGGCAGGTAAGGGGCCCAAACTTCTCTTTGCAGCCCATATGGATTCCATCGGTCTCATCGTGACCCATATTGAAAAAGATGGATATCTCCGCTTCGGAAAGATTGGCGGTTTGCACTTTGGGAGCCTACTCCACACACCGGTGCGCTTTAAAAACGGCGTATATGGTGTTGTGGCACTGAGGGAAAAGGCAGAGGAGAAGGAGCGGAATCTTCAAGACCTCTATCTGGATATCGGGGCTAAGAGTGAGGAAGAGGCCAGGCGCTTGGTGCAGGTAGGGGACAGTGCCGTCTGCTGTATGCACCCAATTTCCATGGGCAGCCGTCTCTGCGCCCCCTATATGGACAATCGCATTTCTTGCCTGATCCTACTCGAGGCTATGCAGTTGATTAAGGAGAGTGAGAATGATCTCTACTTTGTCTTTACGGTGCAGGAAGAGCTTGGCCTTCGAGGGGCAAAAACAGCCGCCTTTGCCATTGACCCGGACTATGGCCTTTCTGTTGACGTAACCCTTGCCGACGCCCTGGACAGTAAGCACCAGGGCAGCAGCAAACTGGGTGGGGGAGCCGCCATTAAGGTAATGGACAGCTCGGTAATTGCACACCCCCAGATGGTTGAAACCTTAGAGGATTTAGCAAAAGAGCATCAAATTTCCTGGCAGCGTGATATTATCACGGCCGGTGGTACCGATGCGGGCCCCATTCACCTCAACGGGGCCGGGGTGATTACTGGGGGCATTTCTGTGCCCTGCCGGTATATTCACTCCCCGGTAGAGATGGTGGATCTGGGCGACGTAGAGGCCTGTGCAAAGCTGGTTGCCGCCTTTGCCCAGGCGGATTTAAGTAAATAATCAAAAAGGATGACGATGATATGGCGTTAGAAATCAGTCAGCTGGTGCTGGAGCTGGGAGAGCAGGCGCAAAAAGGGCTCTTTGAGCAGTTTTTGGGGATTGACCGCATTGCAGAGGAGAACACCAGAAAAGTGCTCAATGCCTTTCAAACACACCGGGTGGCAGAACACTATTTTTATGGAACCACAGGGTACGGCTACAACGATGAGGGCCGGGATAAGTTAGATGATATCTATGCCGAAATTTTTGGCACCCAAGATGCACTGGTTCGCATCGGATTTGCCAATGGAACCCATGCCATTGGGGCAGCCCTCTTTGGGGTACTGCGCCCAGGAGACGTTCTGGTTTCGGCCATTGGTGCGCCTTATGACACCATGCTGGGAGTAATCGGCGTCACCGGCCATGGGAATGGCTCTCTTCGAGAGTTTGGAATAGAATACCGTCAGGTCGACCTAACCCCGGAGAACACGCCGGACTTGGATGGCATTGTGGAGGCTGTTAAGGATAAGAGAGTAAAGGCTGTCTTAATCCAGCGCTCCCGGGGCTATGCCACCAGAGCCTCCCTGCTCATCTCTGAGATTGAAGAGATTTGCCGCCGTATCCGAGAGGTAAATGAGACGGTTTGCATCCTGGTGGATAACTGCTATGGTGAGTTTGTGGAGCGGTTGGAGCCCACTCAGGTGGGGGCTGATTTGGTTATGGGCTCCCTGATTAAAAATCCAGGGGGCGGTCTTGCCCCAAATGGGGGCTATGTGGCAGGTCATCATCATCTGGTGGAGAGCACTGCCATGCGCCAGACCATTACCGGAATTGGTCGCAAATGCGGTGCAACCTTAGGGTATAATCGTGATCTATACCAAGGACTTTTTATGGCACCCCACACCGTTGCCCAGGCAATGAAAACCGCTACCTTTGCGGCGAAGATTATGGAACTCTTAGGCTACGAGACGGATCCCCGGTCCGATGCACCCCGCAGTGATATTGTGCAAATGATTCATCTAAAGGCCCCAGAGAAGGTGGAGCGGTTTTGCCGAGGCATTCAGGCAGGCGCACCGGTGGACTCCTTTGTTACGCCCATCCCCTGGGAAATGCCGGGTTACGATAGCCCGGTTGTCATGGCAGCAGGTTCCTTTATTCAGGGGGCTTCCATTGAGCTGACAGCCGATGCCCCCATGCGGCCGCCCTATACCGTTTATATGCAGGGGGGACTCACCTATGAGTCCGGCAAGTTAGGAATTCTTTTGGCCGTTGAGGAAATGCTACGAGACTAGGAAGGTCTAGGTGAATCGAATGAACCCAGTTGAGCGCATTGAGGAGCTAAGGACGCTACTAAACTATCACAGTGAGAAGTATTATAACCAGGACAGCCCGGAGATCAGCGACCAAGCGTATGACGCCCTCATGGAAGAGCTGAAGGGCTTGGAAAAGAAGCACCCTGAGCTGATTACACCAGATTCTCCAACGCAGAAGGTGGGGGGAGTGGCCAAGCGCTCGGTGGGTGTATTGGTCCCTCACCGAGTGCCCATGCTGTCAATGCAGGATATTTTTTCAAAGGAAGACCTGTTTCAGTTTGTGGAGGACAGCCGAGAGAAGGCAGGGGAAGGACTTAGCTTTCTGGTAGAGACAAAAATAGATGGACTCTCTTTATCCCTTCGCTATGAAAATGGAAGGCTGATGGAAGCCGTAACCCGAGGGGATGGGGTGAACTTTGGCGAGGATGTGACAGCCAATGCCAAGGTAATCTCCGATATTCCTCATCGGCTCAGGGAGACCATTCCTTACCTGGAAGTTCGTGGGGAAGTGTATATGACCAATGCCGCGTTTGAGGAAGTAAACGAGCGCCAGGAGTTATTGGGTAAAAAGCCCTTTGCCAATCCCCGCAACTGTGCCGCCGGAACCCTGCGCCAGCTGGACAGTCGCGTGACAAAAGAGAGAAAGTTATCCTTTTTCTGCTTCAATATCCAGGAGATTCATGGCAGAGAAATCAAAACCCATGCAGAAGCCTATGACGTTTTGAAGGCCTGTGGGCACACGGTAATTCCACACTATTTCATCTGCCATACGGCACAAGAGGTCTGGCAGGCCATTGAGGAAATTGGAGAAATGCGTGGAGCATTACCTTTTGATATCGATGGTGCCGTTGTGAAGGTCAACGAACTCTCCTTGCGCCAGAATTTTAAGGATACGGCAAAAAACGCAGGCTATCAGGTGGCATATAAGTACCCTCCAGAGCGCAAGGAGGCAAAGCTGCTGGATATTGAACTCTCTGTGGGCAGAACGGGCAAGATTACGCCTACCGCCATTTTGGAACCCATCCGCCTTTGTGGCACCACCGTTTCCAGGGCAACCCTGCACAATCAGGATTTCATTGATAAGTTTGGCATCTGCATTGGCTCGACGCTGATCATTGAAAAATCCGGGGAAGTGATTCCCAAATGTGTTGGTGAGGTGCCAGAAAAACGGCCGGCAAATGCTGTTCCCTTTGTCATTCCCAATACCTGTCCCGTCTGCGGCAGTCCTGCGATCCGGGAACCGGACACGGCGGATATTCGCTGCACCAATATGAACTGTCCCGCCCAGCTGGAACGGCTGATTCTACATTTTGTTGGTCGTAGCGCCATGGATATAAAAGGCTTTGGGGTGGTTTATGTCCATGATCTCATTGAGGCCGGCTACATACAGGATGTTGCAGATATTTTTAGCCTCCACAAGCATCGAGAGGCCCTTATCGAGGCCGGATTGATCGGAAAAGACAAAAATACAGATAAACTCCTCGCCATTGTGGAGGAAGCAAAAGAGAATCCACCCAATCGACTGCTCACCGGTTTGGGGATTTTAAACGTGGGAAAGTCAGCAGCCCAGGAACTGATGGCCCACTTTGGAAGCATACAGAAATTAGCGGCTGCCACAGAAGAGGAGCTACTTACGGTTCCGGATATTGGTCCCACAACGGCTCGCTGTATTCTGGAGTATTTTGGACAAGAGGTTCACCAAGAATTGGTGGAGAAGCTAGCGGCTGCAGGAGTCAATTTGGAGCAGGAAATAGTAACAGCCCAAGCAGGTCCCAAGCCCTTGGTGGGGATGAGCTTTGTCATTACCGGAACCCTGCCCGGTATGAGCAGGGAAGAAGCCTCTGCCCTTATTGAAGAACATGGCGGAAAAGTGAAGGGCAGTGTGTCAGCAAAGACCAGCTATCTACTAGCAGGGGAAGAGGCTGGGAGCAAACTGACAAAAGCCCAGAGTATTGGCATTCCTGTTTTAAGCTTAGAGGATCTAAACAACTTGCTTGGCTAAAAAGCAAAACACCTTTCCAGCTCTTAACTGGAGAGGTGTTTCTAATAAATGACGTTACTATTGTGTTCAGGATGAAGGAGGGATTTTATGCTAACAGTATTAGTCGGAAGGGCAAAAAGCGGAAAGACCAGTGAACTATTTCGTCGGATGCAGAAAAATGGCGCAGCCAGAAAGCAGATACTGATTGTGCCAGAACAAGCCTCCTTTGAGACGGAACAGCAACTTTGTCTTACCAATGGAAACCAGGCTTCCATCTATGGCGAAGTCTTTTCCTTTAGTAGCCTTTCTGAGCGCATCTTCTCTACCTATGGAGGAAGAGCACAGACGTTTTTGGATGCAGGGGGGCGCATGTTGGTTATGTATGCGGCTTTGCAGACGGTTAAGGAGCAGCTGACGGTTTTTACAAAACCGGCTCAAAATCCTGAATTCCTTAGTAGTCTAATCGAGGCCGTGGATGAGCTGAAAAGCTGTTGTGTGAGCCCTCAAACCCTTCTCGAAATAGCAGAGGTTGCAGAAAAAAATCAAGGAAATAAACTCAAAGACTTGGCACTTATTTTAACAGCCTATGAGATGATGACCTCCAAGGATTTTGCCGACCCAAGGGACAAATTAAGCCGACTGGCGGAGAAACTGAAGACCATTGATTTTGCCAATAACGTTGATGTTTATCTCGATGGCTTCACCGATTTCACCCCCCAGGAAGAGCTGGTTTTGGAAGAGTTCATGAAAAAGGGGAACTCCTTTACAGTTGCTCTTACTTGTGATGATGTCAGCGAAACAGATCTACTGGAAGATCCCTTTACAGCAAGCCGACACACTGCGCAGGTCTTACTTCGGATGGCCAAAAAGCATCATATTCCCTTCGAAGTCAAAACCTTAGCTGGTATTCCGGCCATGACAGATGCCATGCGGCATTTTGAAACCCATCTATTTGGGGATAGTTCTCCTGACATTGCAAAGGCAGAGGGAAACATTGCTGTGTTTTGTGGCAATTCCCCTCGAGAAGAGGTTCTTTGGGTTGCAGGAAAAGTGAGAGAACTCTTACAGTACAAAAACTTTCGGTACCGAGATATTGCGATTTCAGCAAGAAATATGGCTCCCTACCAAGATTTGATTTCCAGTATATTTCTTCAAAGTGAGCTGCCATTGTTTCAGGCTGAAATGGTCGATATTTTGCAAAAGCCAATCTTCACTACTATTTTTTCAGCCCTCGATACGGTAGCGCGCCAATTCTACTATGAGGATATCTTCCGCTACCTGAAAAGTGGATTGAGCAATGTCAGCCAGGAGGAGTGTGATCGATTAGAGAACTATGTCCTCCTCTGGAATCTTCGAGGTAGCCAATGGACCAGCAAAAAGGGCTTTACCTTCCATCCCCGCGGCTATCACAGAGAATGGGAGGAGGCTGACCTTGCGACATTGGAACAGCTCAATGAAATCCGCTGTAAAGTAGTAACGCCGCTTTTAGTGTTCAAAGGGAAGCAGCAAACGGTAAAAGAGCATGCCCTTGCCCTTTACAGCTTTTTGGAAGAAATCAATCTGCCACAAAACCTCGAGGAAAAGCGAGCAGCTTTTTGGGAACTAGGAGAGTCCCAGCTGGCTCAGGAATACGATCAACTTTGGAATATTTTTTGTCAAGGTCTTGAGCAGTGTGTGCATTTGTTAGGGGATTACTCCATGGACCTGGATGGCTTTTCCCGCCTGCTTGCCTTGCTGTTCTCTCAGTATCATGTGGGTGCAATCCCCATGTCCTTAGATCGCATTGTAGTTGGAGAGCTGCCTCGTTTATCCAACCGTCCCATGAAAGCATTGTTTCTGTTGGGCGCAGATGAGGCCTCTTTGCCGCAGATTACCCAGGATGTGGGGCTGTTAGGGGTCCATGAGAGAGAGCTGCTGCTAGAATACGGTATTTCTATTTTTGCTGGCGCTCAGGATCAGTACAGCAGAGAGCTGAGCACAATCTATCGAAGCTGTACAAAGCCAACGGATTGCTTCTATGCCACCTGGTCTCAGACGGGAGGCAATGGGAGCAAGCAACAGCCTTCCTTTTTAGTTCGGCGTATACTACAGTTGTTTTCCGATGCACAAGAGGAGGATGAGGGCCAAATCACCCAGCAAAACTATCCTTGGCCACTGCTCAAACAAGCCCATTCAGATGCGAGACTTGCAAGTCGACTGGTAGAGCAGCAAAGCCCTCATTTGCTCCTTCTCAATCGAATTAAGCAGGCGAAAGAGTGGAAGCGAGCGGCGCTTTCAAGGGAGAGTACAGCGGCCCTGTATGGAAGAAATGTCTCCATGTCGGCATCCCGCCTGGACCGCTACCAGTCCTGCCATTTTGCCTACTACATGGAGTACGGACTGAAGGCAAA
Source organism: Evtepia sp. (assembly GCA_041830595.1). Taxonomy (GTDB): domain Bacteria; phylum Bacillota; class Clostridia; order Oscillospirales; family Oscillospiraceae; genus Evtepia. The sequence goes on along the minus strand of JBHAQX010000069.1, from coordinate 1,620 downwards.
AAAGCGGAGAACAAGTAGTTTTGACGCACCGGAGTATGGTACTTTTGTGCATTTTGTATTGGAGTATGTGTTAAAAGAGACAAAAGAAAAAGGCGGCGTGAAGAAGGTTGAAACAGGGGAGCTCTTAGAAATCACAGAGAATGCTATTGAAACCTACGTGCAGACCCTTTTGGGGGGACTGGAAGAACAGACCCCTCGGTTTCGCTTTCTGTTTATGCGTCTAAAGCGCATGGTGACCATGGTTGTGCAAAATGTAGTGGAGGAACTGCAAAGCTCTGATTTTGAGCCCCTTTTCTTTGAACTTGGGTTTGGCGGCAATCAGGCACTGCCACCCATTAAAATAGAGTCAAACAATTTGTCTCTGAACATCTCCGGCGTTGTGGATCGAGTGGATGGCTGGGTGAATGAAGGCAAGCTTTATCTGCGTGTGGTTGACTATAAAACGGGACGCAAGTCCTTTGACTTGACGGAAATCTGGAATGGCCTAGGCCTGCAAATGCTTCTCTATATCTTTGCCATGGAGGAGAACCGTCCCTTTTTTGGTGACCATCCACTGGTACCCGCAGGTGTACTGTATCTTCCGGCAAGGGATGCTGTTATCACAGGAAGCCGCAACATGGAGGAACAGGAGAAAAGAGCCCAAATCGATGCTGAATTGGTGCGAAGAGGAATCCTTCTGGAAGAGGATGCGGTTCTTGAAGCGATGGAGCATATCGATGAGAATGGTCCTCGTTTTTTGCCTCTTCGTTTGCAGAAAAAAACAGGAAAACTAACCGGAAGCAGTCTTGTTTCAGCGGAAAAACTTGGGCAACTGAAACAGCATATTGAGAAGGTGTTAGAGGACATTTGTGTCGAAATCGAGCAGGGCAAGGTTGCCCCCAATCCCTATTGGCGGGGGGAGAGCAGAAATGCTTGTCAGTATTGTGATTTTAGGCAGGCCTGTCATTTTGAAGAAGGGTTCTTACAGGAGCGCCGACGATTGATTTCGACCATAAGCAATGAGGCGTTTTGGACCGAGCTGGAGAAGCCTTTGTGTCCGGGAGGTGATGGCATTGGGCATTGAATTAACCAGATTCCAAGAAGAAGCGGTGAAAAATCGAGGTGGTGGCCTTCTCGTTTCAGCGGCTGCTGGCTCGGGCAAGACTCGTGTGCTGGTGGAGCGTCTGCTGGATCGAATCCTACGGGAAGGCCATGACATTGACCGCTTTCTGATTATTACCTTTACCAGGGCGGCAGCGGAAGAATTGCGGGGTAGAATTGCCCAGGAGCTCTCCAAAAAGCTTTTGGCAGAACCGGAGAATCGCCACTTGCGCCGCCAGATTCCCTTGCTCTATCAAACCCAGATTTCCACCATTCACGGCTTCTGTACGGGGCTACTGCGCCAGTGGGGCCATATGCTGGACATTCCCTCTGACTTTTCTCTCTGTGAGGACGAAGATGCAAGCATTCTAAAGCGGCAGATTTTGATTGAGGTCTTAGAGAGCCGATACGAAGCTCTGGACCCGGAGGGGAATTTTGCACAGCTTTTGGAGGTGCTCTCCGCTGGGCGGGATGACAGCAAGCTGATTGAAATTGTACTGGATGTCTATGAACGGATACAGAGCCATCACAACCCAAAGG
>JBHAQX010000068.1:0-5912 GCA_041830595.1 Evtepia sp. | reverse complement strand
TCCCATCCACCGTTGTGATTAACTGCTGGGAAACCACACCAGCTAAGACCTGGGCCAATTGGGTTCGAATCTGCTGCTGCTGGCGAGAGTCAAAGGAGTCGATAATACGGTCAATGGTGTTGGAGGCGCCTATGGTATGCAGGGTAGACAAAACTAAATGCCCTGTTTCCGCAGCAGCGACCGCTGCTCGGATGGTTTCTGCGTCACGCATCTCACCCACTAAAATAACATCAGGAATCTCGCGCAAGGCCGCACGCAGAGCGGTTTGATAGTCTCTGGTGTCTAGGGCCAGCTCACGCTGGGTCACCACACCCATTTTATGCTGATGCAAATACTCAATGGGATCCTCAATGGTTACCACATGGGCATTCCGGGTGCTGTTAATGCGGTCAATTAAGCAGGCTAAGGTCGTGGTCTTGCCACTGCCAGCCGAACCGGTAATGAGCACCAACCCATTGCTGTACCCGGCAAAATCCATAATCCTGTCCGGGATACCCAGCTTTTGGGGGTCCGGCAAATCAAAGGACACGGCACGAATGACCAGGCCATGGGTTCCCCTCTGCTGCAATGCGTTGACACGAAATCGAGCCAAGTGGGGTAGCCCAAAGGAGAAGTCATCATCTCCCGTTTCATTCAAAACATCCATCTCTCGCTTTGCCAGAGCATAGGTCTGCTGCACCAATTCACTCAAGGCCTGCGGGAGCAGGCGCTCACCCTCTCGGGTAATAACCCCCTTAATCTTATAGGCTACGGGTAAGCCTGCCACCAAGAGAATGTCCGATGCCTTTCGATCCACTGCCTGCTGTAAAATTTCCTGCATTGTCACCTTGCTCAGTCCCCTTTTCTCTGTTCAAACTTCTCTTACTCCCCTGTCCAGACGGGCAAGGTTGACTCCGGTTCCTCCGAAAAATCCTTGATTAAAACCATTTTCCAGGAAAGGATCGCAACGGATCCGTCTGTCTGGCGCAGAAAATGCACCGCTATACCCTGTATGTCATTCATGGGCACAATGGCCTCATAGTCCCCTTTTGTGCCATCTTGCCGAAACTCCTCTAATAGGCTTTTGGCTATCCCATCTGCATTATAGTACTCTGAAACCGTTGCTGCCCCACGCTGGGCCAAAGACAAATCAGCCAAAGCCGCCGCCAGGGTTAAAATAGAAAAAATGGCCAAAATTAACACCAACAGGATGGTAATAATGGAAATAACGCCTGTGCCTGCTGGAGAAGAAATTGTTTCCTGGGGCAAAGAGACCTTTTCTGGAGTTTGCGTTGTTTTTTCACTCATGACAAGGCCCCCTTGTAGGTTACGATTAGACTATAGAGGTGTTCCTCTTGATATTGAATCACGATTTCTGCCCGAACCAAGCCGTTCTCAACGGGGTTTTCTTGCACCGAAATGGTATACCCATCCTTTTCCTTCTGGGAAAGTGGGGTGCCATTTTGCAAATTGGCTGCAACCGTTTCCGCTAGATACACGGCCTGGGTCAAGCGCTGGCTCTCGTGGCTGATATCTCTCGATTTTCCAATAATGCTGAGACATACCGTGGCGCAAATGGCAAAGACCAACACCATGGCAAGCAGTTCAATCATAAATAAGGAAGATCTCTTCATGATGCACCCTCCTCGTTCGGACTACCAAACGGCGGTTCGCCAAACATTGGTTCCCCAAGTAGCAGTTCTCCCATCTGGGCTTCCGACTGACTTGCCTCCTGCTCCTCCTCTGGGGGAATCTCTATTCGCGTAAGATTGGACTGAATCAAGTAATCCCCTTGGCTGCCAATCCCATCGTCCCCCTCAACCTCTATGTGAATCAGTCCTGCATTCTGGCTGATGGTAAGAGACCTGGCCGGGGCAATCCTCACGGCATCTTCCGGGCTAAACGCAAGCCCTTTTTCGGCATAAAGTTCCATCAGATAGCCGCCATGGCAGTAGAGAATGGTTTCATAATTGGCTCCGTCGGCAATGAAAATAGCGTCAACATCTCCATAATTTCCAATGGTAATCCCGCCGGCTTGGTCCCCCGCCCGTAGTTGACTAATCAGGTAAGACAGGGCCATGCGCTGATCGGAACGCCGTTCCGAAGAAGCCTGCACCTCCCGGTATACACTAGAAGAGAGCAGCGTAACTCCTGAGGCCAAAAAGAGAAACAAGGCGCAAAGAGCGATCACAGGAACAGAGCGAAATTTACCCATGGTCACTCTCTCCTCCCACAATCGGCAACACCATAATTTCAGGCATCAGGTTGGAACCGATAAATACATAGTCTACAAAATATTGTTCTTGATCAATGGCTACGCCATAGTGGTCTGATAGATAGTCCACACTAGGTGGATAAAAGCCCTCAAGTGCATAGCACTCAATCGCGGCCCGTGTTACCGCTTGTTCCATCATCTGCAACGATTCTGCAGAAACTCTGCGCTCCATATGTTGACTAAAAAATCCAAGGAGCAGAGGCAGGAACAAAACAAGTAAAAACATGGGCACTAAGAATCCAAATCGTTTCATCGCCAGTCACCCTATCCGATGGCCGAAAGAATACCCACGAGGGGCAGCATAACTGAAAGTAGCACAAGCCCCACCGAAACACAAAGAGCGATAACCAGAGCAAACTCCAGTCTTGACACAAAGTGAGAGAGGGCCACTTCACTCTCCTGCACACAGCGTACGGCAACCTCATCCATGGCTCGCTCGGTATCGCCCACACGTACCCCGGCAGCCAGCAGTCCGGCCTGAAGTGGAGAAAACGCACCACTTTCCTCCAGAGCCTTGGCAAATGGCAACCCTTCATCCATTTTCTTGCGGCTACGCTGAATTTTTTCGGCCATGCGTGTACCGGCAAGCAGCTTTTCGGTATAGTCCAGACTATTCTCCAGGGAAAGACCGGAGGAGATCAACATACTCATCGCAGCGGAAAACTGTCCACGGTCAATGGTCTCAGACGCTTTTTTTCCAATCGGCAAGCCCTTGCTGTTCCGGGCCCGAAGCAAAAACCAAACGGTACCGATGAAGAGAATCAGGCACAGGGCTCCTGCCACATAGGCACTGACGTTGCCAATGGCCAAAAGGCCCTTGGCAATCGCAGGCAGCTCCACACCCATGCGGTCAAACACACGGGCAAACACAGGAAGAACCTGAGATAGCATAATGGCAAATACAACCACTACAAGACCTGCCATCATTGCCGGATATGCCAAGGCCCGGCGCAGAGATGCCTGGGTGGATGCCTCTCTGCTGTAGTAAGTTGAAAGGGCCGCCAATACCTCATCCATCTTACCGGAGGCTTCGCCCACCTCCAGCATATGCACAAAATGACTGGGAAAAACGCCTGCCTCTTTTGCAGCCTCTGATAAGCTTCTCCCCTCTCCCATCTCCCGGGCCATAGCGGACAGGGCCTGGCTGGTCTGGCCAGAAGACATATCCTGAGCCAACAGGCTGAGGCTTTCTTCACTAGGCACTCCCGCCTTATAGAGCAAGGAAAGCTGAAAGCTAATGCGATCTAAAGCATCGGCATGCAACTGCTTGGATGTTACTCTTCTTTCTTCGTTTGTGGACATAGACTGCATCTCCTTTGTTAGAACAAGCTTACCAGGGGCCTTGCACAACTACAGCAAGACCCCTGGTTTTTTAACCAGGCAATTTGGTATTAGTAGGCATATTTCTGGGAATAGTTCTTTGTATTGGCCACATATTTCTTTGCCGCTTCGCTTTTGTTACCACTGGAGAGATAGGTTGGGTCAAGGAGGGACCATTTCACTCCATCGTAATAAATAGCACCTTCCACCCAGTTCCCTTCCACATAAACATTGACCCAGGCATGGTAGGTGGTACCCGCATAGCCAACGATCAATTTACAGGGTATATTTTGGCTGCGCAGCATCGCGCTCATCACCGCGGCGTAATCAAAGCAGATTCCCTTTTTGCTGGATAAAATGGCATCCACATTGGGTAAGTAGCCGGATTGCACCGTTTTGGCCTTATCATAGTCATACTTAAAATTATCAACCACATAGTTGTAAATGGCCTTCAGTTTTTCCACATCGCCGCTCTTACCAGAAGTAAGACTTTTTGCGGTGCTTACCACAGCTGAATTTGAGTTGTAATTCACATATTGATTGGGATACAGAAAAGGTAAAAACTGATTCCGCAGGGATACATTCAAGGTCGTTGAGTAGGAAATCGCATACTTCGTGCCGGATGTGTTTTCCAAAACCCGTACCGTATAGCTGCCATTGCCTTCCGTCAACGGGTACGTCTCGGCTTTTCCACCGTTGTTAAGATCATACGTGTAAGTGGTGTCTTTGGTAATCTGCACCCGAATTCGGTTGGAGCCGCCACCAGTATACTTGATGATCACATAGCCCTCGGTTAAATTAGATGCGTCGATAGACGCCTTTTGATTGGAATAAACCGTAACGCCTGTTTTTTGTGCTACGGTGCTCAGGCCGCTCACGGCCAAGACACCTGCTCCCCCAATAATGCCAACAATTAGTGTAATCGTTAAAGCAAGTGCCGCTATTCTCTTTGAATAATTCATCTACGTAACCCCCTTAACAGAGTACACATTTTTTGACAAAAGTGCAAGGCTGTTCTACGATTTTTGCATCAAAAAACTGGAACTCAACGATAACCTTCTTCTCCCCGTACACCTTTTCCAATCATAGTTCATCAAACAACTCAATTTCGCGTATTCTGGAGGAGATTTTAAGCCGATTTACACGGTGTCTACGACGGAAGCGAGAAAGAATGCGAGCAATGACCGTGTCGCTGTCTTCCAAGTTTGCGCAGGGCAGCATGATGACATATTGGGCACCACTATAGCGGGCAACTACGTCGCCGCTTCGCAGTGTCTGCTCAATGACCTCTTTGAGCTGATCCATGGTTTTGTTCAGCACCTTCAGACTAGGAATCGTCCCATCCGCATTGGAAACCGTAATCAAGGCAATATGGATGTACACACCGCTACGCAAGCTGCGCCTTGCTTCTAGGCGATAGATCTCTCGAAAGAAACCATACTCACAGAAAAATGCGCCACTCACCTGGGCCGTCTCCCGCAAGTCCTGCTGGATGACCGTTAAGTCGGTCTCAAAGGCCTGCTCAGTGGCCATGATTTGATCATACAGATCACGCAAGCCCTTAAACTGCTGGGCTCCCAAACTGCGATACAGTAAATCCGTTGCATACTCGTAGTGGGCCAGTGCGGCCGTGTGCTTTCCCTGCTGAAGCAGGCCCCGCACGATAATGGAATGGAGGGTTTCATCCAGAGGCTCAATAGCCGTTGCCCTCTGGACAATATTCACCATCTCCTCATAGAGCCCATCCTGCTCCAGAGTTTCCGCATAGGAGGCAACGGCCTCTAGAAACATAGTGCGATACTTGGAGGAAATTGGTATGATCCAAGAGCTTCGAGAGAGCTTGGGTAAAAAGGAACCACGATAGAGTCCAATGGCTTCCTTCAATAATGTCTCACGTTTTTGCTTGCTGGCCTCAGGATGCGCCGCCCGCTGACAAAGGGCTGCAAAGTCATCTGCATCTACTTCCGTGCGAATGGCTTTGTTCCACTCATAGCCTCCTCGCTGAGACAAAATGGGCTGAAAATCCTCTCCAAACAAAGGCGCAAGGAGGCTGCGAATCCGGTAGAGCTGGGTCTTTAGCGCATTGGCAGGAGCCGCACCTTGCTCATTTGGCCAAAACTGCTCAATAAACTCTGCCTGGGGCACCATGCGATCTCTGTGCGCAAGCAAATACGCCAATACATTCCACAACTTATGGGTGCGATTCATTTCATCGGAAACTTTCTTCCCATCTACCGTAATCGAAAATCCGCCCAGCATTTTGACATAGGCAAACTTTACTGAACTCGTCTCTGTACCCTTCATGCTACCCCTCCTAAGTCATAAATTTCAAACCTCG
>JBHAQX010000067.1:0-6356 GCA_041830595.1 Evtepia sp. | reverse complement strand
GGCTGCAGAAGGTGAAGCTGAAGCGATTCGTCAGGTCAACATTGCGATGGCAGATGCCCTGCGCCTGCTAAACGATGCGGCCCCCAATGAGCAGGTCATTAAGCTCAAGTCCCTTGAGGCATTTAAGGAAGCTGCCAACGGCCCAGCCAATAAGATTATTATCCCCTCTGAGATTCAGGGTCTTGCAGGCCTTGCAACCTCTTTGAAGGAAGTCATTAAGTAAGATACGTTACAATGAAAAGCAGTCGGTAGAGCAAAAGCTCCTACCGACTGCTTTTTTACAGAGTCAAATCCTCGTCCAAAAGGGCTCCCATCACCCGGCTTTCTCGTTGCTGCCCAAGGGCGATAATGGGAATGGTAATCAGAATGAGAACAAAGCCAATAAAGTCGGCCAGTGTAAAAGGAACCTGAAGAAACAGTACTGCAATGAGTACCGCACCAACTGGCTCAACCGAGGCTAAAATGCTGCCGGAGAGACTGCCGACAATGCGCACACCACCCTGATAAAACCCAAAGGCAAATACGGTGCCACCTAGAATAACCACACTCATGAGTAAAAATAATTGGAAACTGGCAGGCGTTGGGATGGTCCAGGGACGAAAGATAAGGCAGAGAATAACGCCGGCGAGAAACATGCTCCAGCCCATGATGCTCAGTAGGGCATAGCGACGCAATAGTTCCTGGGGCTTGATGGTGTTATAGGCAGCCGTAAGGGCACAGAGCAGGCCAATGGCAATGGCAATGGGAGGGACGCTGAGGGCTTCTAAATTCCAGTGCGTGCTGCAAGTAAAGGCACCAAAAGTGACCAGCAGGACACAGAGTAGCTCATAACCCTTAGGTGGTCGTTTATTGCGTAACATGCTGTAGAGCAGAATCAGCACGGGAAAGAGGTAGGAGATCACCGTCGCAAAGGCGGCATTAGAATATTGGATGCAGGTGTAATAGGTATACTGGGAGGCGCCCGCGCCAAAGATGGAGAATAGAATCAGATTTTTTGCATCTTTGGGTGTGCTCCAAACAGAGAAGACAGCTTTTGGCGGATAGCGGAAAAAGGCAATCAGCAGTAAAATCAGGCCTGCAACAAGCATACGAACGGGAACCAGCCAGTTGGAACTAAGGTGATACAGTTCAAATATCTTTTGGCCGCAAGAACCGCCGATGGCCCAGAGAAGACCACCGCAGAGGGTCATTATAATGCCAAGGGTTTTGGAACCATAGCTGGTTTGCGTCTCCATTGTTTCCCATCCTTTGAACAGTTAGATGCATGAAATTGTACGTTGCAGAAAGAGAAAAGTCAAGAGAGGACCCCCCTTTCTTTTCCTTGACGAAACCTCTATTTCCAGGCAGAATAGAAAGGAGGAGGTGGGGACATGAAGAGAGAGTACTTACAGGGCTATGGCGGCTATCAAATTTCTTGCTGCAATCAGCTTGCTGGAGAGGACAAGGTGCTGCTGATCTGCCATGGGTTTGGCAGCAGCCAGCAAAGCCCCATGGTGGAAGCCCTGCGGGCAAAAATGCCAAGTTGTGGCATAGGAACCTATAGTTTTGATTTTCCTGCCCATGGGGAGAGCCCTGTAGACGGCAGTTTTTTACGCATTCAGAATTGCATTCGAGATCTACAGCGGGTGGAAGACCAAGTGGCGGCTTTGCAGCCCAACAGTGAGATCTACTACTTTGGCTCTAGCTTTGGTGCATATATTGCTCTGCTGTATTTAGCAGAAGGAAATGGGCGGGGCAGAAAAGCCTTTTTGCGTTCGGCAGCAGTGGATATGCACGGTATTGTAGCGGGTTGGTTTGAAGAGAGCAGGCCGGACTGGCAGCGTCCCAACCCAGATAACCCCATGGAAGACTATTTTTTGCCAGATTATGATTATGGCCGAGAGATGCGCATTACCAGGGGGCTACTACAGGATTTTGCAGATAATAATGTGTTTTCTATCTACCCCTCCCCAAGAGCTGGCTTGGACATAGGAATGGTACACGGTAGTTTAGACAGCACAGCACCGGTGGAGGATGCCTTGCGCTTTGCAAAACAGGCAGGGGCCCAATTTTTTTCGATTCCGTCCGGGGAGCACCGTCTTATGGGGTCGGGAGAACTGGAACGGGTTTTGGATCTTGCGAAAAAGTTCTTTTTGGAAAAAAAGCTTTGAGATTACTTTGATTCGCCCCAGAATTTTGTTGACAAATAAGTTCTGATATGGTATCTTAATTCTTGCATCTGGCCGACTGGAGGCAAAACGGAGAGATGTCCGAGTGGTTTAAGGAGCTGGTCTTGAAAACCAGTGACCCGAAAGGGCCGTGGGTTCGAATCCCACTCTCTCCGCCACCATGTTTTTGTTTTGCGATCGATATAAGTGGAGACGTACCCAAGTGGCTATAAGGGGCTCCCCTGCTAAGGGAGTAGGCTGGGAAACCGGTGCGAGAGTTCGAATCTCTCCGTCTCCGCCAAAAGCAAAGAATCCATGCAGTTTCAACGACTGCATGGATTCTTTGTTTTTATTTCAAAAATTCATTTGCTCCACGGAGATCTGGGAGGTTCCATGGCGCTTCTTATCCTCGGCTGAGAGGGTTTTGGCATTTGCTTCATTTGGAGTGGTCAGCGGATTACTGCTGATTTGCAAGGCCACGGGGCATAGCTGGCGGCACAACAAGTGTGGTGATGAGAGGAATTGGTACTTTTAGTTGGGAGAGTCTTTTATACCCAATAAACCCACAGGTTTTGTGAAAAAACTCCGGCCAGGAGCGGTTGAGATTACTCTTTGCCAAAAAGCAGTTCCTTGTCAACGCCAGAAAGGGAAAGGTTGGTTTTGATGGCTAAGAAATCCAGAAATTCTGTCAGCTGCTCTATAGATTCAAAAGAATCTTTTGGAATAATCCAGCCCCAATTGGAGGTTCGCATCAAAAGGAGCAGTGATTTGGTTGCGGCAATTTTTGTGATCACAGGATAGCGCGCTTCGGTCCTCTCATTTACCCCTTCGTCTACAAAAAAATCATCGTGGAATGACAGGGTGTAGGTGCTGATAAATTGGGTAGCGGCACCGTTATCAATCTCGGCAGAAAGTTTTTTGGGGTAGCGCCATATTGAAAATATAGTTACGAGGGTCGCAAACAAGAAAAATCCCGTCAGTGTATTTATAATTGTAAAAATGGGAGGCGGAGATTTCACTATGAAATTTTCCAAAAGCAGGAGAAAAATAATAACGCCTAGAACTGCAAGATGGTGCTTTAAAAGCACAGTTCTCTGCTTCACGTGTAGACAAAACTGAATATAGTCTTCCTTCGTGACATGACAGGTTAAAACAAAGTTCATGCAAATCACCTCTGACTGTTAAAATAGCAAGGAAATAGGGCTGGGGCAATGAAAAGTGGACGAGGGGAGGGAAGCTTTGCAAGCAAACCCAGCCCTGCAGTGGCCAAGCACTACAGAAAGGGCAAACGAAATGGCAGCCAGGGTAGCAGGAGGAGAAGGGCCGTTATGAGGCAGGCGATGGAAAAGGTTCTCCCCCCTGCTTGTGAAATAGTTTCACACCAAGAATGATAAAAAAGACTGGGGCGATGAGGAGCAAAGCGGAGAATAGATAGATGGGAAAGATAAAAAGAACCAACTCTAGTTTCATTGCAGCACCACCTATCCATTCAAAAAACAGTCTGTTCAGTCAAAAAAGTCCGACACATGGAAGATATGTACTCCATCAGCCTTATGTATCTCAAAAGATTCGTTTGAGAGCCAAGTAATGCCACAAGGAGCATAGAGGCCGGTCCAGTGTTTTTCTGCAAAAAGGAAACCGGTTTGCGAAATATATATTTTCCCAGTGTAACCCCAGCCGCCTACATCGGTACAGTATTCGGTAATCACATAATCACCCTCCGGGGAGTAGACCTTGGCAATCGTTGTCCGGGATAACCAAAGAGCAAAGACTAGGATTGCAAGAATGACAAAGGGGGCAACAATCGCAATCAAAACTCGGATTTTAGTTGACATGGGGAGGAGCACTACCTTTCAAAATGACGAAGGCTGGGAACGGCTAAAGCCGGCAAAAACCAACGGAACAGAGACAAACTAAAACAGAGAAAGACAAAAACAGAAATGGAGGCTGCCGTGGCACATAGCATATCCAACGGAATGTCCGTTGGTCCTGGACCCTGGAAAGGGTAGTTCCAACGCCGAACAGAGTAAACACAACGATAGAGACAGCATACAAAGTCTGTCCAGAATAGAATGACCAGCTTTCTCAGACCCAGCTTTGCTAATAAGAAAACAGAGATATGATAAGTGAGATGCCCAAAAAAGTAAGAATTGCACCCAATGTAATCAGAGTATATGCAAAAAAAGAAAGGATGAAGGTTGTGACCCGGCTACAAGTTTTCCGAGTCCTGCGAATGAGGAGGAAGACAATACCAGTTAAAAGGGTTACCAAACCAACGGGTAGAAAAATCACATGAAGAAATATAATGGAGATACCACCCAAAAGATCACCACCTTTGCACCAGCATACCAGAATAAACCAGTCAAATCAATGAGAGCATAGAAACAGATTTTATTATGGAGGAATAAAATTATAAAAACAGAGATTCAGGAGAGAGAACACCAGGCGGAGGTTCGCACCCCGGCATACACACTATACAAAGGGGATTGTTTGCGGACATTGGAAAAGCTAGATCGAGTGGAGATTGGCCTGGTGATGATAGACCCGCCCTATTCCAGCGGCGGCAGTTCACCTGCCCAGAGGAATGCAGACACGAGAAAAGTATACAGACTCCGGCTATCATGGAGCCGCTAGGCTTCCCAGTTTTTCCGGAGACAGCATGGACGCTCGAAGTTACTTCGCCTTTATGCGTGAAGTGATGACTGTTGCACGGGAGAAAACAGCGGAGGGTGGCGTTTGTGCCGTGTTCATTGACCTTCGCAACGGCATCGAATGCCACCCGGAATATTTTGAAATGGCAAAGCGGCGCATGGCAGAGGTGTTAGGAGGGAAGCAGGGGGACAAGGAGGGCAATTGTGAGAATCATTGACTGCTCTGACTGGGCCCCACTGAATCAAGTGCCCACACTGCGTCGACAATGATGAAGCCTTGTACTGCTTGCAGGAGGAGTGTAGTTGTGAACCTGAGCAAAAAGAACCCGCACTGTTTTGGGGGTGGGCTAAACGCTAAGCCCTAATACAGCAAAGAAATGGAGAATGGATATAGCGACAACGCTTGTTATAAAGAAGGAAGTCCAAAGGTGTCTCCATTTGGTGAGCTTGTGGAGAACAAAAGAGATAATACCTGAGATAATGATATAGGACCAAGTGGCAGGGCCCAGCTACAAAAGCAAAAGGAGGCCCAGAGTCAGAGGCGGCAGAAAAGAGCGGTATCTACCATGAGAATCCAAACGGCTGCCCAAGCCGCCTGAGACTATGGCATGACCTGCGGCCAGTATATGGCGGCCATTGAGCCAGGCAGGGATGGTGAGGTTTTTGCGCACCGCCTTGTCACCATGCTTTTCTGCATAGGCCTCCATATCCAGCACCAACAGATTGACAAAGCCATCGGGGTTGGGGGTGATCTCTTCCAGGGAGCGGGCAGGGGGAATGGGACTGCCATCCTCTAATTCATCCAGCACCCAGCCGGAGGCCGCATCTTCTGCCATAAGAATGGCATCCGCCAAGGTGTTTCCTTCCGTTACACAGCCGGGAAGGTCCGGCACAATCACGGTATATCCTTCTTTTCCCTCGCAGGGATAGAAGCAAGCGGGGTAAACGAGTTTCATAGAAAAACCTCCTTTATTTAGGCGGAACCTTGTTCTCTCCTTCTGATTATTTTATACGCATTATGAGCGCAAAAAGCAAGGGGGGCTTTAAAGCTTTTTATACTGGCAGTGAGCAAGAAGAACCATCTGCCGCTACATTCTCAGTTGGGAGAACACTCAAATGGCCATCCATTTATCAGACCTACCACCAAAGTACAGAGAGCAAGCAGTGAAGCAATGTAGGGAGCGGGCCCTGCGATTTTGTTGGTTTTCGTTATCTTTCTACATCTCCAATCGTACAAAAGAGAGGCAAAAAACGCAACATAAAAAGGATACATGACAAATGTGTGTGGGCGGCTGCCATCAACAGGCGCAAAAAGAGTAACGTGATAAAAAAATAAATAATAAGATAAAAATAAAGCAAGGCATTGAGGGAAAAGGGTAAGCATAAACCTACTTCCAGAAAATATATACCGATATAGGCTATATAAGGCAATTAAGATAGCGCACAGCTGCATGCCGTCCATGATGTACACTAGAAACATACCATCTTCTTTCAAGCTGCCAACAATGATGTTGTTGTAGATCAAAAAAACAACTTGGTGAAAGATAGCAAATAAAAG
>JBHAQX010000066.1:0-2939 GCA_041830595.1 Evtepia sp. | reverse complement strand
TTCCTTTCTGGCGGTATCGGTAGCGATTGACGCTGTCCGAAGGATAGTATACAATAGAAAAAATTATAATGCAAATTAATATTTTTTATAAAAGATATTAGCGGAGATTATGAGGTGCTTCTATGACCATACAGTTAGAGCTATACCGTGTGTTTATTACCGTGGCCGAGCAGGGCAGTTTTACCCTAGCGGCTCGAAGTTTGGGACTAACCCAGTCTGCTGTGAGCCAGTCGGTTCGACAATTGGAGAGCCTTTTGGGTACCAGGCTCTTTGTACGCACGGCCCGTGGGGCAATGCTCAGCGATGCGGGGCAGGTGCTCATGGGCTATGTGGGAGGCCTCCTCAGTAGTGTGAATACAGCCCAGGAATATTTTGTGCAGCTACATGGCCTTGAGGTAGGCAGTCTGCGCATTGGGGCCAGTGACACCTTGTGCCGCCATGTATTGCTACCCTATCTCACCCGCTTTCATGAGACCTATCCAGGGGTCACGGTGCAGGTGACCAACCGTACATCAGGGGAGACGGTGGAACTTCTCCGCCGTGGCGGAGCGGATATTGGCTTTGTCAATCTTCCGGTGGAGGGGTTGGGGGATTTCGATGTCCACGAGCTTATGGATCTTCACGATTGCTTTGTCTGCGGCAATGCCTACCGGGATAAGTTCCGTGGAGCCGTCACCCTGGCCACCCTTGCCCAATATCCTCTTTTGATGCTAGAGCGTCAAAGTGCCAGCCGCCGCTTTATGGAGGAATGGCTCCATCGACAGGGGATTGCCCTACACCCCCAGATCGAATTGGGGAGCTTAGAGCTCTTGATGGACTTTGCGGAGTCGGGCCTAGGGGTGGCAGTTGTGGTTCGTGAGTTTGCGGCCTATCGTTTAAAGAAAAACCTGCATGAAGTAAAGTTGGATCAGGCCATTCCAAAGCGTAAGGTGGGTATGCTTTTGCGTCGCGGTGTTCCTCAGACGGCGGCAGCCAGGGTGCTGGTGGACATGCTAACGGAACACCAATGAGAGAAACAGCCGAAAGCCTGGAAATATGGAAAATAATTTCAAGGAAAGCATACTTTCCTCTTGAATAAATTGGATGAAATAGGTAGAATAAGATGCACGTTATCACACAAAAAGAAAAACCTGTAAGGGGTCTTATCACTAGCCTTATTTTTGTTACAAGTAGAGAGGCAGAGGCCGTTTCAGGGAGAGGGTACCATGAGTGACGAAATCTTTCAAAAAAAGCAATGGGAGAGTATTTGCCACCCCCAATATTCGATGGGGATGGAAGGAACCAAGTGGCGTATTTTTTGCTGTGCAATCCACCTGTTTTCCCAATATGATTATAGCGCTGTTTCCATGCGACAGATTGCGGAAGAGGTAGGAATTCGTGCCTCCTCTATTTATAACCATTTTGAGTCAAAAGAAGATATCTTAGCCCATATTTTTGGTTACGGCAATCATTATGCAGCTCCAACGGATTCGGTTGTGGAAGAGATATTGAACCAGGCAGATGCCATGTTACCTGGCCAGTTATTAAATCATCTTCACTTCTATTATCCCTGGCCTTTAAGCCGAACAATGGCAAAAATTATTATTCTATGCGGCAAGATGATGCGGGCAGACCCTAGAGCAGATGCCTTGGCAAAGAGGATTTTGGTGGAAGTACCAAGTCATTATGTAGATGCTCTGCTCTTGCATCTGTCTACGGATCGTTATATGGAAGAGGAAGAACGGCTTGCCTTTCGCAATCTGTATGTAAGTAATTTTTATGGGGCAGCTCTTCGGATGTACTCCAACAATTCAATCAAAAAAGAAGACTGGGTTCGCTCTATTAATTTGCTGTGCCATTTACTAGAGATTAGAAGAGAGAAAACAGGGAAATCAAAGGACTGAGAAGGGAAACGTCTCAGTCCTTTGATTTTCTATGTAGAGGGTGCCTCTATTTGCCCGGAGAGAATGAGGGAGAGCTTTTCCTCTCTGCGCAATTTTTTTATAAAAATCTCCCGCCGTAGTGCAAGAGATTTCTCCCCGCAGTATTCCTGGTATACCAATTTGACTGGAAGTCGAGCCCGGGTGTATTTGGCCCCTTTGCCTCGATTATGTACGTCCAGTCGACGGTTCGGGTCCTTGCTAATGCCTGTATAGAGACTACTATCGCTACACGATAGAATATAAACCCAGTAAGACAAGGCAAAACCTCCTTCCGAAGATGCTCCCCTAAAGAATAGCAGACCCCTCTCACTTTGTACAGAGCTGCCTTTTCTAGGATGGAGAGAGCCAGGAAAGAGTGAGCAAAACGGTTGACTTTACGAAAGGGGATAAAAGCCCAATAGCAGCTGATTTCAGGGCATTTGCAAGTTGAAAAAAAGGAGAAAGCTTGCTATACTTTTTCTATTAGTCGTTGAAGGAACGTGAGCCGGTTTCGGTTCGAGAAGGGTAGGGACTTATGAGCATAAAAAAATATGAAACGCTACTGCAAACGGTAGACCTTGGCAGCCTTACCCGTGCGGCAGAGCTGCTAGGCTATACCCAGTCGGCCATTAGCCACATGCTGACGGGACTGGAGGAGGAATTGGGCCTACGCCTCATTGTTCGAGACCGTTCCGGTGTACGGCTGACCCCAGAGGGGCAGCGTCTGCTTCCGTCCATTCGTCAGGTGGTAAAGGCAAACCAGGAGGTATTACGTCAAGTGGCAGAATACCATGGGTTAGAGGAGGGGGGGGTTCGCATTGGAACAATTCTCAGCATTTCCGTGCATTTGTTGCCGGACTTGCTTGCTTCATTTTCCCAATTGCACCCAAAGCTGGAGTTTGAACTGCTCCAGGGGAGTTACCAGGACATTGAGCGCTGGATTAGTGAAGGGCGGATTGATTGCGGCTTTGTTCGGTTGCCTCTGCTCTTACAGCACCTTGACCATGATCTACTGTTAGAAGAGGAAATTTTGGCAAT
>JBHAQX010000065.1:0-8495 GCA_041830595.1 Evtepia sp. | reverse complement strand
TTATGGAGAAAATGCTCTCGGAAGAGATTATGTATGAGGGTGTCATTGTCCGAGTGCGCAAAGACGCCGTTGAGCTAATGGATGGTAGCTGCTGTGTCAGAGAAGTGGTGGAGCATCCCGGTGGTGTGGCTGTGTTTGCCATAGATGAGCAGAAGAATGTTACTCTGGTTCGTCAATTTCGTTACCCGGTAGGTGAGGAGATTTTGGAGCTTCCCGCAGGCAAGCTGGAGTGGGGGGAAGATCCGGCCCAATGTGCCCTTAGAGAATTGAAGGAAGAGACCGGCCTGATCCCTAGGGAGCTTATTTCGTTGGGAGTAAGCTACTCTTCTCCGGGGGTTATGCAAGAAAAAATGCACTTATATATGGCACAAGGTTTGGAGCAGGGCGAGGCAAATCCGGATGAGGGCGAATTTTTGGATGTGGTTCAAATTCCTCTGGAGGAACTGCTTCAAATGATCCGGGAGAACCGACTGCCCGATGGGAAAACCATGATCGGTGTTATGAAAGCTGCACTACTTTTAGCCCAAGAATCATAAGGATAGGGGGCGTTATTGTGAGAAGTAAAGTTCTGATTGTGGAAGACGAAAAAAATATTGTTGACATTCTGCGCTTTAATCTCAGCCGTGAAGGTTATGAGACCATGGAGGCCTATGACGGTGCAACCGGACTCAGTTTAGCCCTGGAGCAGGATCCAGACATTATCCTTTTAGACCTCATGCTACCGGGGATGGATGGCTTTGAGGTCTGTCAGACGTTGCGCAAAAAAGGGCGTAGTACCCCTGTACTTATGATTACAGCCCGAGAAGAGGAAAAGGATAAGATTTTAGGGTTGGAGCTGGGTGCCGATGACTACATAACCAAGCCATTTTCGGTGCGGGAGCTGTTAGCCAGAGTAAAGGCAAATATTCGCAGGGCCAAAATGCCAAGTCCTGTGTTAGCCCCAAGTCACGAGACGAATCAAATTGAACTTGGGCGTATTCTGATTGACTTGGACAGTGCGGCTGTATTTAAGGACGGTACGGCCCTGGATTTAACCCAACGAGAGTACGAGCTTCTGAAATATTTAGGCGCTCAGGCAGGGAAAGTTTTTTCCAGACAAGAGCTCATGGAGACGGTTTGGAACTATGAGGGCTATGTGGGAGATGTGCGTGGAGTTGATGTCACCGTTCGTCGTCTGAGGGAAAAACTAGAGGATGATCCAGCCCAGCCTGGGTTTATTATGACCCGTAGAGGGATAGGCTATTACTTTGAGCGCTAAGAGAAAAAGGAATCATTGCATTAATTGAGAGGATGAAAGGGGAGATATCTTTGCTCAGAAGCTTACAAATGAAGTTGGTGCTGATCATGGTTCTGCTGGTCATCTCCCTTATGACCGTAGCGGGGGCGTTCCTGATCAATTCGGTGGGCCAGTTCTACCGCAGGGACTTTTACACCCAGATGTCGGACATGTTCTCCCCGAACAATCCTGACAACAGAGTCTTTCGAGAACAACTGGACGATGCAGTGGCAGAGGAAAACGAAGAACTTGCCCTGAAAAATGTCATGAGCGTGCTAGAAGGCAATGTGGGTGAGTTGGGCGTTGATGGCCGTAACCGCAATGTCTTTGTTTTAGATGCAGAAAGTGGAAGGTATTTAGACGGGTCCAACCCAGAGATGGGCAAAAACTTAGAACTCGCCACGGAGAATCTAACTCAGGCAATCAGTACAGGAAAAACCAGCTCTCAAAGCAGTGTAACCACCAAGTATATGGACGTAGCCGTGGTGCTAGATCCCTTTATTATTTATATTCTGGATAACCAAAGCACGGTGCAAGCCCTGACCTCTGAGATGTTTATTCTCATTATTGAAGCCTTTGGTTTTGGCCTTGTGATATCCATTCTACTCTCATTCTTATTGTCTAAGACGATGATTATTCCGCTGCAGCGTCTGACAGATGGCGCCCAACGGGTTGCACAGGGAGACTTTAGTCGGAAAATTGAGGTGGATTCCAAAGATGAAATTGGTGTGCTTACCAGCACCTTTAACAACATGGCCGGGCAAATGGAAAAGAATATCCAGGAAGTGGAGAATGAGCGCACAAAGCTGGATGCGCTTTTTCTCCATATGACGGATGGTGTAGTGGCGTTCAACCGCAGTGGACAGGTGATTCATGCAAACCCTGCCGCCCAAAAAATGCTTGGTCAGTCCATTCCGCTCAATGGTGAAGTCACCTATACCTCTCTTTTTTCCTCCATTGTACCCATGGAAGAGGTACTAGCCTCCCATGGAGAGGCCATTGAGGCGGACATCGTCCAGGCCGAGCGCCGTCTAAAGCTGCTGTTAGCACCCTTTTCCAAAGAGGAGCAGGCTGGTGTACTTGTGGTGATTCATGACGTTACCCAGCAGGTAAAAACGGAAGAAATGCGTCGGGAGTTTGTAGCCAACGTTTCTCACGAACTACGCACACCCCTGACCAATATTCGCAGCTATGCAGAAACCTTGGCAGACACGCCGGATTTACCCCAAGATATGCAAGAAAACTTTCTTCAAGTTATTCTCAGCGAAAGCGATCGAATGACTCATATTGTCCAAGATCTGCTGACGCTGTCTCGTTTTGACTCAGGGAAAAGTGGGATGCAGTATGAATACTTTCCCTATCAACAGGCCTTGGATGATCTATACCAAGCAGTTCGTTTGGATGCAAGAAATCGTGGTCACAAGCTAGAGCTGCTCATTGAGGATTCTCTTCCATCTATTCGAGGGGATCGAGAGCGCATAGCCCAGGTGTTGATGAACATTGTCTCAAATGCTATTAAATATACTCCTGATGGCGGACATATTATAATCCGTGCTGGCACAACCCAGGATGGTATTTGGACCCAAGTAGAGGATGACGGAATCGGGATACCCACCGAAGATAGGGAGCATATATTTGATCGCTTCTACCGGGTGGAGAAGGCCCGAGCAAGAAAGTCCGGCGGCACGGGTCTTGGCCTTTCCATTGCAAAGGAAATTGTGGCGCAGCATGAGGGACGGTTAGTTTTGATTGATCGACCCGGCCCTGGAACCACCATACGCTTGGAGCTAAAAACGGAGGGGCCAAAGAATGAAGGATAAGCGGCAGTTACTGGAGAGAGGAAAAACCCTCCTCATCCTTCTTTTAAGCTGCTCAGCTCTATTCCTGATCAGCCGCTCTGGTTTTTTTCATGGGGGTACCACGTTGTTTGGTGCGAAAGAAGAACAGGGGATTGTTACGGCTACTAGACCTCAAGAGGAGGGCCGAGGCGATATTGACGTAGTTCCTTCTGGGTTATTGATCCAAAACCAGGCTGGGCGCTACGGCATTCAGTATGATACGGAGAAAATGAGCCAGCTGTTTGAAGGCAACCTAGGAAATCGACTGCGAGAGGCTGTAAGTGGAATTACCTCGGCCAAACCCATTTCGGAGGAGGTATTTAAAGAAACGCTACTTAGTGGAGATTCTTGGGTGTTTTATCAATTCTCTAGTGATATCCCCTTAAAAGAACTATCAGCTTGGCTCAGTGGCGAACGGGAAAATCCGAGTCTTTCCGGTAGTGTGTCTGCCCTGCTACTACAAGGGGATGGGGATTATGTTGTT
This sequence comes from Evtepia sp., assembly GCA_041830595.1. Lineage (GTDB taxonomy): Bacteria > Bacillota > Clostridia > Oscillospirales > Oscillospiraceae > Evtepia. The sequence continues at coordinate 4,897 of JBHAQX010000065.1, read as the reverse complement.
CTGAGCTATAAGAATGAAGAGGATGGCACGTATTACAGCAGTGAGAAGGTTCTGAGCCGGGATGGGCAGCTGCTTACCATTTTGGAATCCTTCTCTCCCAATGGTGTAACATTTGCCTTTGAGGAAAAAAACGTTACGGCTTTAGATCCCTATGCGTTTGTGTTTACGCAGATGCCACAGTTCAACGATTATAATGTAAAAAATCCCTTTGCTGACTTAGATACCCAGGAGTTCCGCCTGTTATTATCCGAACTGTCCTTTAACCCAAAGGCAAATAGCTACCAAACCAATGACACGATAACGGTAATGGAGGGGCTTGATCGGCTCTATCTTTTTGGGGATGGCACGATAAAGTATGAGGGACGAGATCGAGAGAACCCGAGATATGCCACTGTGGATACGAGTCGTATTAGCCAGGTGGAGTATGCCAAATGGCTGCTGGATACCATAACCGCCGATCGGCTGGGCGATGCAAGGGTGTACCTCATTCGTGTTGCGGAAATGGAAGACAAAATACAGGTGGAATTTGGATATACCCTTTCCGGGGTTCCAGTTCAAATACTTGGAGACAATTATGGTGCTCAGTTTGCGATCCAAGATGGAATGGTAACAGACTTCACTGTTAAGGTCAGAAGTTATGAAAAGCTAGAGAGTATTTCACCACTTTTACCCTTGCAGCAGGCTATTGCAGCGTTTGGCTCATATGGCCAAAAGGAAGGAACGCTTCAACTGAGCTACCTAGACTTGGGGAAGTCCACAGTGGCCAGTATATCTTGGATAGCCGTTTAGTAGATGTTATCCGATCAGGGGTATTGCTAAGCTTCATACATAAATAGATGGGGGGGTAAAAATGGAGTGGTCTCGGCTAAAAAATGTCATTATTGTTATGCTTCTTTTACTTAACCTTCTGTTTTTACTGCCCATGGGCGTAACATGGAGCCAAGAACAAGAGTCCCTACGGAACGTTCGCAGCAATGCCCTTTTGTTTTTAGAGGAACAGGGTATACGCTTGGAACAAGACATGGTTCCGTGGCAGTCAAAGCTTCATTTTTATGAGATTTCTCGTGACCGCTACGATGAGCGTGGCTTTGCCCAAAGTATTCTTGGGGAGATTACGTCGGAACACTTAGGTACCACATTGCAGTATTATGGCGATCGTGGAAGGGTTGAGATATCCCAAGGAGGTATTTTTGCTGTACAATTCAGTGAGGGTCTCTCCCTCCAAGGTGGGGACAGGGAGAAAACAGGGATAGACTTTCTCAAAACAATTGGGATTCAAAGTGTGCTTGCCGATCAAAGTCAGGAAAAAAATGTGGTCTCCTATTGGCAAACCTTAGAAGGTCTTCCCGTATTTCACTGTGAGATAACGCTGCGGTATGAAAACGACTTGTTGTTAGAAGTGGAAGGTCGACGCATGGTTTCAACACCGGAGCCCAGTAGCGGCAACCTGCGTTCACCGGCAACTCTATTGATTCATTTGGCTCAGGCAAAGATGGACGGGCTCATCACACTAAATGAAATTCAGTCCATTGAGGAAGGGTATATGAACCAGGGGAGTGTCCCCGTTTGGCGTGTGCGCACAGATTGTGGGATTTTATATCTTGACTGTAGCACAGGTGAAATTCGGATATTTTAAAAAAAGGTCCGCCGGAGTATCCGGCGGACCTTTTTTGATACTTATATGGAATTATTCATCCTCTTGCAGTGCCTTGGCATCTTCAATTGCCTTTTGCTGTGCAGGAGCAGGTGCTTCCTCGTAGCGCACAAAATGGAAGGTAAAGGAGCCACGGCTCTGGGTCAGGGAGCGAAGGTCAATGGCGTAGCTGGTCATTTCAGACATGGGAACTTCAGCCTCTAAAACCTGATCGCCATCAGCAGTCGGGTTCATACCCAAAACTCGTCCACGGCGCTTGTTTAGGTCACCCATGACATCGCCCAAATAGGAATCGGGAATGGTAACCTTCAGTTCACCAATGGGCTCTAAAATGGTCGGAGCGGCATTGGGAATGCCCTCTTTATAGGCCAGCTGGGCAGCGGTTTTAAATGCCATCTCATTGGAGTCTACCGCATGGTAGGAACCGTCATACAGAGTAGCCTTTAGCCCAACTAAGGGATAGCCGGCCAGCACACCACGCTGTACGGAATCTCGCAGGCCCTTTTCCACGGCAGGGAAGAAGTTTTTGGGCACGCTTCCGCCAAAGACTTCCTCTGCAAAGATAAGGTCGTCCGATTCATTCTGGGGCTCAAAGCGAATCCAGACATCACCAAACTGTCCGCTACCGCCCGATTGCTTTTTATGGCGGCCATGGGCCTCCACCTTTTTCTTAATCTTCTCACGGTAAGGAACGCGGGCTGTTTTTAGCTCACTGTCCACACCAAAGCGTGACTTCAGCTTTGCGCACAAAACGCCAAGTTGAATGTCACCCACGCCGGAGACGACCATTTGTCTCGTCTCCGCATTGTTGACAACGGAGAAGGAGGGATCTTCCTCGTTTAGGCGAGACAAGCCCGCTGCAATTTTATCCTCTTGCCCCTTTGTAACAGGCAAAATCGCCATGGAATATACGGGTTCGGGGAAGGCAATTGGGTCCAGGGCAACTACGTTGCGAGGATCACAGAGGGTGTCGCCGGTTTTCACCTTATCCATTTTTGCCACGGCGCCAATGTCACCGCAGGCAATCTTTTTCACTTCTACGGTCTTTTTTCCACAAACTTGATAGAGGCGGCCTAATTTTTCACTTTGGCCGGTACGTGCATTGATCACCTGCATATCCGGTTCTAAAGTACCGGAAAGCACTTTGATATAAGAAAACTTTCCATACTGATCGGACACCGTTTTCCACACAAAAGCAGTGGGAACCGCACCGGGAGAAACAGCAAACTCAACGGGCTCGCCCTTGTCATTTTCTCCGGATTCCGGACGGCCCTCCAGGGGGCTGGGAAGATAGTTCACAATACTGTCAAGGAGCATTTGTGTACCAAGACCACTCAAAGCGGAACCACAGACAACAGGGAATAGGGAGAGGTCTTTCACACCGGCGTGTAGGCCCTGAATCATCTCCGCATAACTAAACTCTTCACCATTGAAGTAGCGCTCCATAAATTCCTCACTGGTCTCCGCAACGGATTCCACCAAAGCACCGTAAAGTTCATCTAGAACGTCCTTCTTATTGTCCGGAACAGGAATTTCGTGACGCTTGCCGTCTTGAATATCATAGGCACGTTTATTCAGAACATCGATAATACCAATTACTTTTTTGTCAGCATCCCAAATGGGGGCGACAATAGGGGCAATGTTTTTGCCAAAGCGCTCCCGCAGGGTTTCAAATGCTGCATTATAGTCTGAGTTTTCTTCATCTGTCTTTGAAATATAGAGAATGCGGGGCAGCTTGCGTGCCTCACAATACTTCCATGCTTTTTCCGCACCCACGCTCATACCGCTCTTCGCAGAGCAGACGATGACTGCGGCATCCGCCACACGCAGGCCTTCCATGACTTCACCAACAAAGTCAAAGTATCCAGGGGTATCCAGGACGTTGATTTTGCAACCTGCATACTCTAAAGGGGCAACTGCGGTCGCAATTGAAAACTGGCGGCGAATCTCTTCAGCATCGTAGTCGCAGACGGTATTTCCATCAGAGATTTTGCCAATACGGTCAATGGCACCAGTTTGGAATAGCATACTTTCAGCCAGGGAAGTCTTACCGTTTCCACCATGGCCTAGCAGACAGATATTACGAATATTTTGTGCGGAATAGCTCATAGTGTTGTTCTCTCCTTGCTTATCAAAATAGGCTAAGGGCAGGCCCTCAGCCATGGGACAGATAGAAGGCGAAGAACCGAAGGGGAGAACGAACAAAAAATCCCCTCTCCAATCCGAGTCTCCTGCTTCACATCTTGGGAAATCTGTGCGGTTTGCCCGCTTTCAAAACCCATCTATTGTACATTATACAGCAAAAACCGTTGTCTGACAACAGAAAAATGTGAAAAAAGGAGAGAAGGTGAAGAGGGGGTGGAAAGTATTGGGAAAAAGAGAAGGGATTCAGATTAGGAAAGGGAATGAATGATTCCATCCGAACAAGAAACAACATAGAGGACGGGCGCCTCTTCCTGTTCCGGTACGGCAAACAGATAGGAGCTTCCATCTGTGCTTAAGCCAACAAAGCGGATGTGTTCGCTGCCATAAATTCTACCATCCTCTGCTGCCAGATAATCAAGGAGTGCAGAAATGGCTTGTTCTTGGGCGCCGACTTGTATCGTACTTGCTCCCCCGAGCGGCTGGGAGGACTCAGTCAGTCCTCTAGCCACGGTGGCTCCTGTTCCCTGATCTGGAACAACACTCTCACTTGCTATCTCGGCAGATGGTTCATCTGCTTGCACGAAGAGATCAGGACTTTCAACGGGAAGAGACTCCTCACTTTCCATAGGAGAAATCATGAGAGAAGATTCTTCCACGCTCTCGGGAAGGGTTTCGGGTTCCACTGCGACCGTATCAGAAAGGCTAGGCTCGGCCATTCCGGCAGGGGCGGGACTCAATAGTTGAGTTCCTCCAATGCCTGCAGCAGCGACAATCAAAGCAAAAACAGCCGCTGTGGCAAAATAACGAGGAAACATGGGTTTTGAAGGCTTGCTTCGGTTTGAAACGGTAGTCTTTTTATTCGCCTCTTCCTGAATTTGTGTCATAATTTTCATGCCTAATTGCGGAGAAGGCTCTTGGCAAAGCAGGGGAAGTTCCTGGTGGAGGCGAGATAGATCCTGCTGAAGAGCTTGACAATTAGGGCAGTTGACCAGATGTTCGTTTCTTTGTTCTTCCTCAACATCCGTCAGCATGTCATCTAGCCCTAAGCTTATGAGCAGTTCACATTCCTCACAAGAGATCATGTCTTGCCACCTCCTC
>JBHAQX010000064.1:0-3549 GCA_041830595.1 Evtepia sp. | reverse complement strand
GCACTCTACAGCTATGCCTTTGTCCTGCTGTCCATGCCCGTTGTCCTTTTCACCGGGTATACCATGTGGAAAATCCGCTATCAGGGGGCTATGACCAGGCTGTTCAGGATCAAGATCACGGCCTCGGCCATTGCCACCATTCTCCTGGCCACACTGGTACTCTGGGGCTTTGGTCAGCCCTCTGTTCTGCAGCCCGGCTCTTCCGGACGGGGCACCTTTCTGTTCTTTTCGCTGATCATGCTGGCGGCGATGGGTATTGCCGGGCATCTGGGCGGCAAGCTGGTCTTTGCCGGCAGAAAGTAGGTATGCCGTCTGGGCCGTGGCCTGCGCGGGGATTTCGATAGTTATTCTTAGTTGATTTTTTTTTGCATCAGGGCTTGCCAAGCAGCGGAACAGGCCTATAGTAGCCGAAACTTTTGAAGCCGCTGTATGACAGCGCCGCGCCTTTCCGGTGCGCTCAGAAAACCCTGTCTATTGAAAAAGGAGAATGCTATGCCAACAACCGTAGACAACCTGAAGGAAGCCTTTGCCGGCGAAAGCCAGGCCAACCAGAAATACCGCGCCTTTGCCAAGAAGGCGGAGAAGGATGGCTTCAAGAATATCGCTAAACTCTTCCGCACCACCGCCGAGGCGGAGCGCATCCATGCCGAGGGGCACCTCAAGGCGCTGGATATGATCGCTTCCACCGCCGAGAACCTGCAGGCCGCCATTGACGGCGAGACCTATGAGTTCAAGGAAATGTATCCGCCCATGCTCGATCTGGCCAATGCCGACGGCCACAAGGCCAAGACCATGTTCAAGTTTGCAGTCGATGCCGAGGAGGTACACGCCAACATCTACAAGAAGGCCCTCGAAGCGGTGAAGAAGGGGGTGGATCTGGATGTGAGCGACTTCTACCTCTGTCCGGTGTGCGGCTACATCGAGCTGGGTCAGGCCCCGGAGAAGTGTCCGGTCTGCGGCGCCAAAAAGGCGTTGTTCGAGCAGGTTGCCTGATTGCTCGCGCCTGCACGCTTATAAAAGTGCTCATCCCCGGCCACCAATGGTGGTCGGGGATGCGTGATCTCAAACTAAGAGTTTATCCGTAAATAAAATATATTTTTCTTCCACAATCTGATATCATGTTCTCCATGATAACTCGAATACTCATGGAGGGTTTATGGGAATAACCCAATCGTGGGAGGTATCGGATTCGTTTTGGGAAAAGGTCGAACCGCTCATACCCAAGCCAGAACGTGATCCCGAAAAGGAGTACAAACGGAAGGCCGGAGGGGGCAGAAAGCCGATGCCCCCGCGCCAGATATTTGCAGCCATCATGTTTGTCCTGCGAACGGGTTGTCAATGGAAAGCCTTGCCCAAGGAGCGATTCGGAAGCCCCAGTGCCATCCACACCCATTTCATGCGCTGGATGCGCGCGGGCTTTTTCGTGGCCCTATGGCGATCTGGTCTCGCCGAATATGACGAGATAGAAGGGATTGCCTGGAAGTGGCAGAGTATAGACGGAGCCATGGTCAAAGCGCCCCTGGCGCAAGAAGCGGTTGGTCGGAACCCGACCGACAGGGGGAAAAAAAGAGAGCAAACGGCATCTGTTGGTGGACGGCCGTGGTGTCCCGTTGTCACTCGTCGTGACCGGAGCCAATCGGCATGATGTTTCCCAATTGGCACTGGTGCTGGAGGAGATTGTCATTGAGCGTCCCCAAGACATTGAGCAGCACCTTTGCGCCGATAAGGGATACGACGGTTGACCGGCTTTGGAACTGATCGCTTCGAAGCGTTACATTCCCCACGTGAAAAGTCGCGGAAAAGAAATCCAGGAAAAGAAGAAAGATCCTGGATGGAAAGCCAGACGCTGGGTTGTTGAAGTAAGCCATTCATGGTTCAATCGCTTCCGGAAGATCTTGGTCCGTTATGAAAAGCTTAAGGATACCTATTTGGCGCTGCTGCATCTTGCCGCAGCTATCATCGCCTACCAAAAGGTAGGCATTATTTACGGATAAACTCTAACTCAAGTTTCGGGTTTGGTCTAACTTGCTGTTAACTCAATATTGTGCAGCTGTAACCGCTTTCCGGTTTGCAGCATATCAATGGCAAAGGACATGACCGCATCAATCAGGGCCAGCACTGCATCTTCCGCGATGATGCCGGCCTCCCGGGCCTTGGTCAGGGCGAGGCTGAGCAGCCTGCGCAGGGCCTTGGCCAGGCTCAGGTCTTTCTGCTCCTCGCTGCAGGCGTAGAAGAGGGTGCCCAGCGTGCGAGGATCGTCATGACAGCGCTGCTCAAAGGCCAGAAAGACATAGCGGCTCATGACAATGGTGATGTGGCCGATGATGCCGTCAAAATCCCGCAACTGGGTTTCCCGCTCAAGGTTGAGGTGGTGTTTCAGCGTCTTGAAGAACACTTCGATGTCCCACCGTTTGCCGTAGATGCGGACAATCTCCTCGTCGGCGAGGTCGATCCGGGTCGACAGGATGGCCAGCCACTGGCGCTTGTGGCGGTGGCGAACGAAGACGATTTTCACCTTCTGCTCCTTCTTCGTCTCGACCACCGTGCTGGCCAGGATGCGCGCCCGACCGGGCCGCTTTTTCAGCTTGTCGAATACCCGGCCCAGGGTCAGCCATTGCCCCTCGTGCCGGTAAAACACCTTGGGCAGGTTCTTGCCCATGCAGATTACCGGCAGGAGTTTGCCCAAGGCTGCAAGCAGAGCGGGAAAGGCGAAGCAGCTGTCCATGAGCAGATAGTCGGCCCGGATGCCCCGCTCCTGGACCCGTTTCACCATGGTTTCCAGGTGCCGGGTGGACTTGGTCATGGCCTCCATCCTGCGCTTGTAGCCGCAGCAGCGCTTGTCCACCTCCTTGGTGACGCCCTGGAGCCGTTTGCCCGCCTTGGTGGACGAGCACAGGGTGAAATCAAGCGGCAGGAAGCTCACCCCGTCGGACCAGCCGAGGGTGAGGAGTTTGAACCCTTTCAGGCTCCGGCCGGCGTTGTGGTCATGCACCCAGGCAAGCAGCTCGACCACCTTGGAGCGGGAGCGGTCATAGAGGCTGTCGTCGATGATCAGCACTTTTTCCCGCTGCTCGCTGGTCAGCAGGTCCATGAACCGCAGCACCACGGTCACCAGGCTGAGCAGGAATGTCCGCCAGTTATAGCGGGGGTTCCTGAGGAACTCGTAGGCGGCATCCTTTCGGAATCCCAGTCCCGGGTTGCCGACAATGCCCCGGGAAAAGTTGGCCCCGACAAACGGCAGGGTGAAGATGGCGGTGAACACGGCCAGCGGCGTTGCCCCGCGCAGTTTGCGGATGTTGCTGCCGCTCAGCAGGGTGCCGACCCTGAAATCTTCCAGGAAGGAAGAGATCCGGTTTTGCAGTCGTTTTGCCCCTTGTTGCTGCTGGTAGTATCGGGTAGTGTCCATTTGAGCCTTTTCTTTCTGATATTGTTGAGGATTTCAGTGAATCCAATGTATCAGAAAGCAAAAGGCTCTTCACGTTAAAAATCAGTATTTCAATAAGTTATCACAACTTCCCGACCTCTAACTGCAAGCCCGAAACTTGAGTT
>JBHAQX010000063.1:0-5515 GCA_041830595.1 Evtepia sp. | reverse complement strand
GCCAAATCGTCTTTTTGCTCTGCGGCGTCAAGAAGAGGTGATCCGTGGTATTTCTGCCCTTCGATCCAAAGACCCAGGATATGGGTTCCGTCACTTAGCAGTGTAAGGGGGACGACGGGGGAGGGGATTGTGACACGGTAATGCATGAGGGAACCTCCGTTTGAATGCTTTAAAATGTTTTGCATAGGGCAGTAGCTTTTTTCAGCCAGGAGGCAACACATCAATTACAACCAGCTCCGGCGGATTGAATATGCGTGGAATCCTCGTAGACTCCTTGGCAAGTCCCCTGGAGACCAGCATATTTGTGCCATTGCGCTCAAATATGCCATTGGTGTAGCTGGGGAAAAAGCCCTGGTGAGGGGCCAGCAGACCGTTTGAAAGGAGAACAGGGATGCGCCATTGTCCCCCATGAGCATGGCCGGAGACCACCAAATCGAAGTCATAGGCAGCGTAGCGTTCAAAGCGTTCCGGCCTGTGTGAGAGAAGGATATTAAAGTGCTGGGGGATGGTTTGACTGTCGACGAAGGCAAGTTGTCGATCAAATGGAGCAGAGCCTACATCCGGGTCATCCACCCCTGCAATCAGAAGGGCTTGCCCATTGATAAACACCTCCTGGGCCTGGCCCTCCAGGACGGTCACACCAAAGGAGCGAAAGAGGGCCTTGTGGGCATCTACTTCTCCAGAGCGGAACTCATGATTTCCCGTTACATAATAACAGGGGTACTGCCCGGCAAGTCCTTCCAAGAGAGCCACGGTGCCATCGATTGGTAGCTCATCGTCCATGATATCCCCGGACATAACAATCAAATCTGGCTTTTGTTCATGAATTTTTGTCAGCAGCAGCTCCTGTGACTTACCATAAAAACAGCTGTGCAGGTCCGTTAAGGCGAGAATTCGAACCGGGGCGCTAACCTTCTCGCTGTAGAGGGTATGGTTTGTGACGGTGAGTCCACTGTAAAAAGCAAAGGGAGCGGTCCCAAGGCATAGAAGCAAAAGAGAGAACAAAACACGTTTTTTTCGAGAGGGAGATTTCTTCATGGGGTCAGATCCTTTGGATTTTCTTTTTTTCATAATTATAGTATAATAGCACAGTATGTGCAGAAAGCAAGGCAAAAGGCTTGCGAAAATGGTAAAGGATGGGTGGGGACAGAATGATTACAGTAAAAAATCTAACAAAAAAGTATGGCAGCTTTGTTGCCAATGAAGATATCAACCTTACGGTGGAGCCAGGGGAAGTCACGGTTTTGCTGGGGCCAAATGGAGCGGGAAAGTCGACCCTCATCAAGTCGATTTGTGGCCTGCTCCGCTTTCAAGGGTCCATCGAAATTGGAGGCTATGAAAACCATAGCATAGAGGCAAAAAAACGCTTGGGCTATGTTCCGGAAATTCCGGCCCTCTATCCGATGCTTACGGTCTATGAGCACCTGGAGTTTATTGCCCGGGCCTACCGCTTAACCGATTGGGAACCCTTGGCTCAGGAGCTGCTCCTTCGTTTTGAGCTGGAGGATAAGCGCAACAAATTGGGGAAAGAGCTTTCCAAAGGGATGCAGCAAAAGGTCAGCATCTGCTGTGCGGTGCTGACAAAACCCAGCGTTGTTATTTTTGACGAGCCATTGGTCGGTCTTGATCCCCACGCCATTCGAGAAATCAAAAAGCTGATTGGTGAGCTGAAAGCCCAGGGATGCGCTATGGTGATAAGCACCCATATGATTGAAAGCGTAGAGGATAATTGGGACACTACCTGTATCATGAGGGGTGGAAGAATTGCCAAAATCTGCCGCAGGGAAGAACTTGGAGATGCAGAGGACTTAGAGGCACTTTATTTTTCCATTACGGAGGGTGAAGCGTTCCAGGAGGTGGATAAGGCGTGAGTGCTCTTGTTTACTTGGTTCTGACACAGATAAAGAATAGCCTAAAGGAGCTGCGGCACAAACCGGCAAAACTGTTTCTTTATCTACTACTGGTGGGGCTGGTCGTCTTTACCTTGGTCGCTGGCCAGATGAGAGATCCATTGGTCCATGAAACGCAACCCATGTTCTATCTGACTGCCCTTTATTTTGCCTTTTTACTGCTCTTTTTCGGACAAAATGTGCAAAAAGGTCTTACATCAGGGGGAAACATCTTCGAAATGAGTGACGTGAACCTTTTGTTCGTGGCACCCGTGAATCCCCGCTCCATTTTACTATATGGTTTGGTGCGTTTGGCAAAGTTTTCTTTTTTAGCGGGTTTTTTCATTTTGTTTCAGGGCTCTTCTCTAGCAAACTTTGGCGTGGATGCGGGGGGTGTCCTACTTATTTTCGCAACCTTTACCCTTTGTATGGCAGTGCTATCCATTCTTTCCCTTGTGATTTATAGTGTGTCCAATGGAAATGAGAGACGAAAAGCGGTGGTTAAGCTACTGCTGGTGTTACTCTTTGCACCTGCACTGCTCTATGCTGTCTGGCAGTATATTCAACTTGGAGATCCCGCACAGGTTTTAGAGAAGCTTGTAGAATCTCCCTTGTTTTCCGGCATACCCTTTGTTGGCTGGACCACGGCGGGCACAGTCGCCCTGCTCTCGGGGCAGTTGGGGACAGGCCTTTGTTGGCTTTCTGGACTTTTGCTCAGTGGAATCATCATGGTAGTGTACATTATGTACAGCCGCTCTGATTACTATGAGGATGTATTGGTGGCAAGTCAAACAGCCTTCGAGCGCAAGCTGGCGGCCGCCCAGGGAGACATACAAGGGGCATCGGTTACTCCAGCGGGCAAAGTGTCTCTAAGAAGAACGGGACTTGGGGGTTTTGGTCCAAGTGTGTTGCTCTTTAAGCATTTGCGGGAGGATTTTCGTCAAAATAGAGCGGGATTTTTTAGCATAGGAAGCCTGATTATTTTTGGAGCACTCTTAGTTGGAAGTTTGATGGCAAAGGAGCAGCTCAACCTGTTTTTGATTTTGCAGATTCTTATGTGGATACAGATTTTTATGATTGGAAATGGCCGAGGACTCAGGGAGCTATACACCCACTACATTTATTTGATTCCCGCACCGGCCTTTGGGAAAATTCTTTGGAGCAATCTGGAACTGGTGATCAAGACCCTCATTGAGAGCGTATTTTTCTTTGTGATACCGGGCCTGATTTTAAACAGTCAGATACCCCTGATCGTTAGCGCAGCATTGGTGTATACCGCATTCACCTTGCTCTTAATTGCGGTCAACTATTTTAGTATGCGATGGACGGGGGCAAATCTCTCCACAGGCATGTTGCTGATGCTCTACTTTCTGTTGGTTTTACTTGTGATGTTGCCGGGAATTCTGGCCGCCGTGGCCGTGGGCATGATGATTGGCGGCACCTTTGGGTTGACCCTTGGTTTAGCCAGCTTAGCAGCCTGGGAAGTGTTGGTTTCCTGCGTCTGTTTTTTCCTATCAAAGGGAGTTTTACACAACTGCGATATGCCCAGCGTAAAACCTATAGAAAAATAGCGAAAAATAGAAGTATTTGTCTTGCATTATTCCTGTCTGGTGATATAATAACTGTGCTATAGGCAAAAAAAATGAAGATGTAACCGTTTTTTTGAGGAGAGGCTCTGTCCATTATCTGGGTGGAGGCGTATGGCACTGGTCTGTACCTAAGAAGTAACGTACAGATTGCGCATTATCATGAAAAAAGAGAGGACAGCCCTATGAAATTCAATTCAATCCGAACCAAATTGGTGGCTGCTATTGTAGCATTGACCCTGGCGGTGGTACTGCTGCAGCAAGGGGTAAATTTGTTTTTAGTTAAAAATGCCTTTTCCGAGCTAGTGCCGCTGATGATGGAGGCAAGCCTACAAAGCGCCCATCGCCAGATTCATGCCAAGTTGGAGGAGAATTTGGCAGCGCTTAACGCGGTGGCAAGCATGCCATATATCACAGATGCAAACACGCCTTTGTCTGAGCGGGCCATGAGCCTTGACTCCTTTGTGAAGCGTCATGCAGCCGATGGCTACCAAGCCTGTGCGGTAACCGATGCCACAGGGCGGGCGGTACTGTCCTCTGGCTTTGAAATTGATGTATCGGGGGATGAGTATTTTCGCCAGGCGATGGAGGGGAACCCTGTGGTATCCGACCCCTTTGTTTCCAGGGCAACGGGGAATCTACTCATTGTCTATGCAGTGCCCTACTATGACGCAAATGGCAGTGTGGCCGGTGTGATCACCCTGGATGTAGATGCCCTGCACCTCTCCAAAGAGTTCCAGGCAGAAGGACTAGGGAAAACTGGGGTTGCCTTTGCCATTACCAGTGACGGTACCACAGTGGTTTCCTCTGATATCGAAACGGTAAAGACGCAGTATAATGACTTTAAAGAGCTTGCAAATGATCCAAGCCTTGCGAGCATTGTAGAGTCCGAGAAGAAGATGATTTCCGGCCAGAGTGGAAGCGGCGAGCACATCTATAACGGTGTGCGTGAGCTGATGTACTATATGCCGGTAGAGGGTACCTCTTGGGGTGTGGCAGTAACGGAGGCCAAGAGTGAGGCCTACGCCACGGTGAATGCCATTACCACCACGGGTTTTGTGGTCTTGGCCACGGTTATTTTGATTAGCATTGTTGCAGCTGTTGTCTTGGCTCGATCCATTGTCAGACCCATTCGGGGCCTGGCTACAGCAGCAGATCGGCTTGCCATTGGGGATATTGGTGTAAATGTCGATGTCCACAGCCGGGATGAGGTGGGCGTTCTCTCCGAGGCGTTTCGGAAGATGACTGAAAGCATTCGGCAGCAGGCTCAGGCGATTGATAGTATCTCCCAAGGCGACTATACCGTTTCTGTTCCAGTACGCAGTGAGCAGGATGTGATGAATCAGTCGATTAATCACATGGTAAAGGCTAGCAATCAGCTTATGAGAGAAATTCGTGAGGCAGCAGCCCATGTGGCCTCCACAGCAGTCCAGATTGCCAACGGCTCCCAAATGTTGGCCACTGGTAGCACCCAGCAGGCGGCGACGATGCAGGAGTTCTCTGCTTCCATTGGCGAGGTGTATAACCAGGCGACAGCAAATACCCAGTTGGCCGGAGGAACCGTGCGGGATGTACAGCAGGCGGGTAGCCTTATGGATGAAAGTCTGCGCTCGATGCAAGAGATGACGCAGGCGATGAACGCCATTGAGGACAGCAGTAGAAAAATTGGCGAGGTCATCAAGGTGATTGACAGCATTGCCTTCCAGACCAATATTCTTGCCCTCAATGCGGCGGTAGAAGCGGCCCGCGCTGGGCAGCATGGCAAGGGCTTTGCCGTGGTGGCCGATGAGGTGCGAAATCTTGCCGGTAAGTCTGCAGAGGCAGCCAAGGAGACCGCCGAGCTGATCAATGAGAGCGTCTCCACCGTAGAGCGTGGCGTACAAATTGCTGAGCGGACCAGCCAGAGTCTCACCCAGGTGGGAGAACTGTCGAGAGGCAATATGCAGGCGATGGACAAAGTGAGCCAGTCTTCGACTCAGCAGGGTGAAGCCATTAGAGAGATTAACCACGGTATTACCCAGATATCCAATGTGGTACAGG
>JBHAQX010000062.1:0-5005 GCA_041830595.1 Evtepia sp. | reverse complement strand
GTTCACTGTATAATATCTCCACACCCAGTTCCTTCTCCATGGCGAATCGCACGCCGGCATTTTGCGCCACCCCTCCGCTCATGCAAACCTTTTCCCGGATTCCCACGCGCTTCGCCAAAGAAGCCACCCTGGAAGCCACCGAACGGCAGATCCCCGCCACCAGATCCGATGTGGAGGTTCCCGTTGCCAGCTGAGAAATGACCTCCGACTCCGCAAAAACGGTGCAGGTACTGGAGATTGCGGCAGGGCTTTGCGACTTTGCCGCCTCAACTTCCAGCTCCCCGATATCCAGCTTTAAGATCCCCGCCATAACGTCCAGAAATCTTCCCGTTCCCGCGGCACATTTGTCATTCATCACAAAATTAATCATACGACCCTGCTCGTTCAATTGCATGACTTTCGCATCCTGTCCCCCTATGTCGATGATGGTTCGAACATCCGGAAACACGTTGTTGACCCCCAGTGCATGGCAGGAGAGTTCGCTCATCTGATAATCCGCTTTGTCATATGTCATACGTCCGTAGCCCGTCACGACCGTGCAGTCCATATCTTCTTTTCTCAATCCCGCTTTTTGAAACACTTCTTCCACCACATTTGCGGATCCGTCCGTTCCCACGGTCGAAACCACGACGGATGACGCCACGATTTCATTTCCGTCTTTGAGTATCACCGCCTTTGCGGTGGTTGAGCCGATGTCAATTCCAACCCGTAGAGCCATTTTGGTATACCTCAGGTTTCTAATCTGTTTGATAATAAAACTGCGTAATTGTACAAAGATAGTATACAATAGAAGGGATGGAAACACAAGCTTTCGAAAGTAAACAAAAGGTAAATAAACGGGCTTGCTTCTAAGGAAAAGCTTTGAAAAAGAAGAGAAAACGACAGACAAATAAGTTTGTCAAAACTAACTAAAAAAGAGCAAAGAATTTGCTGCTTTCCCACAAAAAATAGACAGAAAATTTGTTGAAATAGACATTGCATTTTAAAAAACTTATGGTAAAATGGACATTGCTAAATAATTCTATATGATGGAGGTGTGTTTTTTGCCTTATACAATTACGGACGCATGCATCAGCTGCGGCGCTTGCACCGATGAGTGCCCCATGGGCTTGATTAGCCAGGGTGATACCAAGTACGTCATTGACGAAGCTGCTTGCATTGACTGCGCTGCTTGCATTGAGTGCTGCCCCACCGAAGCCATTGTGATGGCCTAATCAAGGTTATTATGTAAACGAAGGTACCACGCTTGTGGTGCCTTCGTTTTTTTCTTGGCTAAATCCAGGAAAGATATCGGTATTATTTATTGTGGTTTTAGGTGTTTTGTGCTATACTATTCGCTACGCAACGGCGATGCTCTGTGTCTCTCAAGGATGCGACCAGAATGGCAGGGAATTGGGCAGCCGGACAAATATATTAAGTACGTGTAATCCCCAGGCCCTTTTGTTGGCCAGGCTGGGCGAAGGAGAAGAAGAGATGAAAATTGTGGTACTGGCAGGCGGACTTAGCCCTGAGCGCAATGTGTCCCTGTCCACAGGGAGTATGGTTTGTACGGCGCTGAGAGAGCGGGGTCATCAGGTTGCCCTTTTGGATATGTTTTTGGGGGTAGAGGCCTATGAGACGCCTGACCAGGATCTATTCACCGCCCCGATACCAGCTAACTTGCGGTCGGTGAGCAAACAGGCACCGGATCTCAAGGCCGTGCGGGCATCCAGAAAGATGAAGAGCAATAGTCACTTTGGCCCGGGGGTGCTGGAGCTGTGCGCCCAGGCGGAGATGGTTTTTTTAGCCCTCCACGGCACCTGTGGCGAGGACGGAAGGGTACAGGCTACCTTCGACCTGATGGGAATTCCCTACACAGGGTCTGGCTATCTGGGCAGTGCCATCGCCATGGACAAGGACTTTACCAAGCGGTTGGTGGCGGAACATGGGGTGGTAACCCCCTCCTGGCAGCTGCTGCAATATAAGGAAGAAGAGATTCCAGCATTGACGCAGTCCCTTGCCGTTCCCTGTGTGGTCAAGGTGCTCAATGGCGGATCCTCCCTGGGTGTTTCTATTGTGAAAGACCGTGAGGCCCTTGCCCTTGCTCTGGCAGACTGTCTGCAATACAGTGATACGGTTATGGTGGAGCAGTATGTAGAGGGACGGGAGTTTACCTGTGGCGTGCTGGAGAATCGGGCCCTGCCAACGGTGGAGATCATTCCCCAGGTGGAATTTTACGACTATGAGAGCAAATATCAGCCCGGGGCAACGGTGGAAATCTGTCCCGGTGGCTGCACTCCCGAAGTGGAGCAGAAAATCGGGGAGATGGCATTGTGTGTGCATCGTGCCCTGGGACTTTCGGTATACTCCCGCTCGGATTTTATGGTAGGAAACGATGGACAAATCTACTTTTTAGAGGTCAATACCCTGCCGGGTATGACCCCCACCAGTCTGGTGCCCCAAGAGGCGGCAGCAGTTGGGATTGGCTATGGAGAGCTGTGCGAGAAGATTATCGCAGCATCGCAAAAAGAGCGGCAAGGCTAAGAGGAGGCAAACAATGGAGCCGATGGAGATAAGAGAGCTGTTGGAGGCAACCGGTGGTACTCTGCTGGGAGAGAACTGCCCTATGGAGGGTACCATAAGCTCGGTAGAGACCGACAGTCGATCAATCCGCACAGGGGGGCTGTTTGTCCCACTGGTGGGCGAGCATTTCGATGGCCATGACTTTCTGGATAAGGCCCTGAACAGTGGGGCGGTGGGGTGCCTGACCATGGTTGAGCCCAAGCAGCTCTTGCCTGGAAAGTTTTATATTCGGGTGGAGGACACCCAGCTTGCCCTTGGCAACCTGGCCAAGTACTATCGAAAGAAATTTGACATTCCCTACATTGGCATTACAGGGAGCGTTGGAAAAACCACCACCAAAGAGATGGTGGCGGCGGTATTGGGTCAGAAATATCAGGTGTTAAAAACCGAGGGGAACTACAACAATGAGATTGGTCTGCCCCTCACCCTGTTTCGCCTAAAGCAGAGGCATGAGATTTGCGTGTTGGAGATGGGCATGAGCCACTTTGGCGAGATCTCCTATCTCACAAAGCTTGTGGAGCCTGCAGTGGCGGTGATTACCAACATTGGCGCCGCACACATCGAAAATCTGGGCAGCTATGAGAACATTCTCCGAGCAAAATGCGAGATTTTTGAAGGGATGGACGCCCAGGGCATGGCGGTGCTCAATTGGGATGACCGCCTGCTCCAGAGCCTAAAGGGCAACCTCAAACAGGAGACCATCTTTTACGGGACGGATGAACGCCTGGGCTACTGTGCCTATGACATTGAAAACTTGGGCACCCAGGGCGTGCGCTGTACCATAAAGACGCCAAAACAGAGTTTTTCGGTGAACATTCCGGCTCTGGGGCAGCACATGGTCTATGCGGCCCTGGCGGCTACGGTGATTGGAGAAAAATACGGCCTGACCCAGGAGCAGATTGCAAAGGGCATTGCCAGCTACATTCCCACGAAGATGCGCATGAACGTCATCAACGTAGGGGGCGTCACCATTCTGGACGATGCCTACAATGCAAACCCCCAATCCATGCGTGCCGCGCTGGAGGTGCTGGCCCAGAGCAGCGGCAGCTACAAGGTCGCTATTTTAGGGGATATGTTTGAACTGGGCGCCCTGGGGAAAGACCTCCACCATGGGGTGGGGGAGTATGCGGGGAAGCTGGGCATTGATTGCCTGGTTGCCGTGGGTGCTCTGTCAAAGAACATCTACGAGGCGGCGGAGGACTCGTCCATTCCCGACGTGTTCTACTTTGAGACAAAAGAAGAGGCCAAAACCATTCTCCCCGACCTTCTCAAAGAAGGTGCGGTGCTCTTGGTTAAGGCCTCTCGTGGGATGGAATTTGAGGATTTGGTCAAAGAAATAGAACGGGTCGCTCCGGCGTCTTTGTAAGGATTTCGGGAACGCTCTCGGAAAAGTCCGGGAAGGCAATGCCCTTTTCGGTGATGAGGCCGGTGAGCAGATAGGCGGGTACCATATCGTATTTCGGAACCCAGGCATCCACACCTTCGGGGAGAATGCTGCGCCCGCCCAGAAGGGCAAGACCATTGGGGTCGGCATCTTCCTGGGGGAAGGCCTCTCCGGTTTTGATATCCAGGGCAATGTTCTGGGTAAAGGCCGTAGCATAGACCTGAATGCTGTGGAAGTAGGCGGCAATGGCCAGCTCATAGGCGCCGGGAGCGCAGAGCAGGTCTCCATTGGCGGCCACTTGCAGGCCCTCCAGCAGAACCATGTCGCAGGATCGTCTGGGCATGAGGGTGGCGGCGCATTGGTCGGGGATGAGGCTGACGGGCAGGGACCGTTTGGCCAGCTCATGGGCAATTTGAATTCCCTGCATACCGGGCCGCCGCTCGCAGACGAACACCCTGCCTAGGCCATACTTTCGGTGGGCACTTTGCAGAATGCCCAAGGGCCCGCCCATGCCACCGGTGTGGAACACACCGCCGGTGCAGGAGAGCACAATGTTTCCCTCGCTGGGAATGATCTCCCGACCCTCCCGGTTCATGGTGCGGCAGGCGATGACATCCTGCCGATGGATGGTAACTCCCGTGGCCAATAGGGCCGTGACCAGCTGATCGGAGTTGCGATACTCCTCATAGGCCTTGTCCAGCTGCTGGAAGGCACGAGGGAGAGCTTTGGACTCCGGATGGGTGGCCAGGATTTCCTGCTTTACCTGGGTGAGCTGCTTGTAAAAGTCGGGGGATCCTTCGAATTCCATGGCGGCCAGGCAGTAGGCATAGGCTCCGGCCACCGAGATAATGGCCTCGCCGGCGACAGCAGGGGTGCCGAGTATGCGCAGGGCATCCCGGTAGTCGGCGCAGTGCAGCCAAACTTCTTCCTGGGGATAGGCGGTTTGATCCAGCAGGGAGAGGGATTTTTCCTGCCATAAGAGTGCATCCATTTGGATAGGCCTCCTTCAGATAAATGATTTTTAGGTATCATACCACAGCCGGGGACGGAGAGCAAGAG
>JBHAQX010000061.1:0-12040 GCA_041830595.1 Evtepia sp. | reverse complement strand
CGGCCTGCCAATCTGCCCTGTTCCGCAGATTGGACTTGCGCGAGGCTTACCACTTGTATGCCTGTTCTCCTTGGTCTGCTCTATATCCATGCGCAAACTGCGCAACAAGATCACAATGAAAACTTCTTTTGTTAGTCTACCATAAATAAGGATAAATGTATAGCCTTTTGCAAGGTTTTTTCCTTTACGCCTGCCCTACTTTGTGCTAAGCTTTTCTAAAGGAGTGGTTTCATTGAACGTACAGATTTTCGGAAAAGCCAAGTGTTTTGACACCAAAAAGGCCCAGCGCTATTTCAAGGAGCGCAACCTAAAGGTACAGTATATTGACCTTGGAAAAAAGGCCATGAGCCGTGGGGAACTGTTGAGTGTCATGCAAGCTGTGGGCGGCCTCTCTGCCCTGGTGGACAGTAGCCACCCGGATGCTGCCCTTCTCAGCTACCTGGCCTATGACGAAGATAAGCTGGAAAAGCTACTGGAAAACCCAAAGCTGCTGCGCACCCCCATCGTGCGCAATGGAAGGCAGGCCACCCTGGGCTACCAGCCCGATGTTTGGAAGGGCTGGACCTAAGCCTTTGCCTTGCTTGCCTACCCCTGAATCTTTCCCCGTTTCCCTATCTGTTTTAATCGAAGACAATAAAACCCCTGTGGAAAAGGCTCCATGCCTTATTTCACAGGGGTTTCTTCCTCTTGCTGACGCAGTGCGTCCCGCAATTGCTGCTTGTATAGTTGTACCGCCCAGAGGGGCCCCTGGAGCTGCTCGGAGCCGCCCATGCCAAGAAGCCAGCCCAAAAAGGGTGGACTCACCGCCACCTCCACCGTAGCAACAAAGTAATCCTCCCCGGCAGGGGTGAGGGTCGTCTCCATGCCAAAATGATCGAGAATCACCCCTGCCAAGTGGTTGGGGCAACGCAAATGTACCCTCGCCGGTTTGCCCTGGTACATGCTGAACAGCTTTTTGCTGTATTCCGCCGTGTCAAAGGCCCCACCATCAGGCTCCGGCAGTTGGCGCATACTGGTCAAGGTGAGCTCCTGGAGCTTATCCACCCGGTAGTGGCGCATCTCATGATGCTGATGATCGATCCCGGCCAGATAGTAGCGCTCGTGGTCCCATATCAGCCCCTTGGGGCTGACCAAGTAACGCTTGCCCCCATGGCGCAGCACCTTTTTCTTCTCCCGATTGTAGTCAAAGTAGGAAAACTCCACCACAAGACGCTGCTGTATGGCCTGGTGCAGCTGGTCTACATTATAGTAGACCCCCTCGTTGGCCGATTTTACCCGGCGGTCCACATACACCTGGCGGTTGAGCTGGGCGGCCTCATGGCGGCTGGTTAGGCTGCCCAGTTTTTCAATGAGCTGCCGACTTTTGCGAGGAGTGAGAAAGCGGGCAGCCTGGACAATGTCCACCAGCAGCTTCAGTTCTGCCGACTGGAACAGACGAGAGTTCACATACCAGCCCCCGGCGCTGCCACCCCGGTAGCGCACATCACAGCCATTCTCTTGGAGGGCCGTGATGTCCGTATAAATCCCCTTGCGCTCGGCAGGAATCTCCTGGCGCTCTAAGGCCCCGATGATGTCGGCCATTTGCATAGGGTGGTCTTTGTCCGTCTCCCGCAGTAGCAACTGGGATACCGCCAGAATTTTTTGACGTTGGCCTGCTCGCCTGCTCATGGTCTCCCCTCCTTTTGTTGTATCATAGCAAAGGCGCTGTCCCATTACAAGGACTTTGCAAAAGATGGATAAAAAAGACCTCCCCGAATGGGGAGGTCTTTTGGGGTTTTGCGAAAGTTCTAATCTTGTTAGGGATTAGGGAGTAGTAGTTACTGCCAAGGTGTAGGTAGCAACTGTAGCACCATTCTGTGCAGTGACAGTAATTGTGTAGTTCACGGTGTTGCCAGCAGTGGCATTGATGCCAGCAGGTGCAGCAAGGATCACTGCTCCTGTTCCGTCGCCTGTGGCAGCGCCAGTCACGCTAATGGTAGCGTTTGTATCTGTCGCGGTGATGACGATAGGTGCAGTAGCTACAGCACTAGCAGCAATGCTGTAGGTGTAAGCGTTGCCAGTAGCGGTTGCAGCAGCAGCATTAACGGTGATGCCAGAAAGGGTTGCAACGTTAGACTTAAACACAACATTTACCGTACCGCCACCAACGCTGTTATCCAAAGCCTTGGTAGCAACAGCAACAGCTACTGTTTGCAGGGTTGCGGATGTAACCTTATAAGTAGCTGTGTTTGTGCCCTCACCACTTACTGGAGTTACAACTGCACCGCCAGTAGCAGCGGTTGCACCAGTAATCTTTGCTACTGGATCGGCTGTCTTAACAGTAAAGAACGCCTCATTGGTGGGGTTAAGCACGTTGACGGTAGGAGTAACACCAGGAACAACGTTGATTACGTTTGTGCCAGCAGTAACGGCACCCATAGCGGCGTTGCTGCTATTGACAGTGTTAGAAATATTGGGCTGCTCATAGTTGTAGTTGTTGTCAATCACAACCAGAACAACATCGTAGTTACCGCCATTGGCCTCGCAGAGAACCAGGGCATTGGGAACCAGGTAAACGCCGCTACCGTTATTGAACACAGCCTGCTCTGTCTTTGCTTCTCTCAGGGTCTTAGAGGTTGCATAAGTGTCAGCAGCAGTGTCAACATTCATGATGACAGTGTCCTTTGTGATGTAGATGTTTCTGGGGGTAGTGCCTGTAGCAGTACCACCATTGGTAACAGTCAGTGTAGGATCATTTTCATTCTCAATGGCTACGCGCAGGGGCTTCAGGATATCTGCGTTGTTTACAACATCAGCAGTTCCATCCCATCTGACAATACCGTTGCCAACAATGCTGGTATCAGCCTCGATCTTACCATTGCCCAGGTCAATGTAATTGATTACATCGCCAACCTGAACGCCGGAAGTAAAGTCTTCACTCTGTACATCTTCCAGCAGCTTGGTGCCGTTCCAGATGGTCATCTGAGAAACGGTTGTGCCATCGGTTGCAGTGGTGATCATGAACTTTGTGATGTAGCCATAAGCGCCAACGCCGGTGCCGCCGGGCTTCTGGGTGCCGTTGCTGAATACAACAGCCAGCTTTGCGTTGCCGCTGCCGGCAGTTGTGCTATCGGTCACAGCCTGGCCAATGCTGCCAGCCTGGCCAGTAAAGGTGCTGGTCAGAGCCTTTGCCTTAGCGCCAGTCAGAACCACGGCCTTGTCGTTGTCATACCCAAGGAAGACAAAGGCATCGGTAGCGATGGAAATCTCCTGAGTGTTAAACTTCAGCACGCCGGGCTTGCTGTTGCTCTTTGCCAGGACAGATGCATTGCCTGCAAACGTACCTGTTGTGTTGTCCACAAAGCTCTTCTGGCCAACCAGGTTCTTTGCATTCACAGCCATCAGCTCATAGTTGTCGGTCTTCTTCTTGAAGGTGAAGAGCTTGTGGTTCGCATTGGATTCAACGCCAGTCATATCTTTAATGGCGCCTGTGGAGTCCTTATACTGAACCTTTGTCACCTTAACGGTGTTGTTCGTGCCATCGGTGAAGTACAGCTTTGCTTCGTAGTTCACACCAAGTGTCTTGATGTCTGCCACATAAGCTACGTCCTTCATGGAAGCGCCTTCAGACAGGTCGCTGAAGAAGATGTAGCTGCCAACGGTGGCAAAGTCATAGGTGCTGTCCAGATCTGCATCTGCACGCTCGGTATTGAAGAGGATGCGCTCATACCAAGTTCCATCTACACGGACTTGCTTGTTGTCAGTGCCCTTCTGGCCGTCAACCTTGCCGCTGACTTTTTCCATCTTTACAACCTGGTTGCCGTCATAGGGGTTATAGCCAGCGGGTACAACTGCAACATAGTCTTTTTCAGCAATGCCTTCGTAGACATTGTTGCTGGCGAGAACCAGGGTGTTGCTTGCCAGGCCAAATCTAAAGGTATTAACGGCATTAGCAACACCATTGTTGTCAAGATACTGAGCATCTTTCAGAGTAACGTTCTTGCTGGTCAAGGAGTCAACCTTAGCACCAACAATGGGGATGTAAGTAATTGTGTCAGCCTTGCCGTCGCCATTGGTGTCCAGCACGTTCATAGCAAAAGCCAGCTCAACAGTGGTGTCTTTGCTGTTTGTCTGTGCAGTAACTAGACCACTAAAGTTATCCAAATTAGAAGTTTTGTAGTTCTTCATTGCCTGAACTTCCAGGCCGCCAACTGTCTTCTTGGCAGAGTCAACAACAAAGTTCTTGTCGCCAATTGTGAAGCTGGTGTCGGTCAGCTTGTCATAAGCGATGTCGCCAATGAGGCCGCTAGCCATTACGGAACCCTTATTGGCGATCATGCCAAAGAGTGTGTTGTCGCTGTTCTTGGTTCTGTAGATAGCCTTAACTTCCATACCAAAGAACTGGCTGTAATCCTTTGTGCTCTTAAAGGTCTTCTCGCCCTTGTCAGCAGCAGCAAGATCGCTGTCTACAGTGTAAACAAAGACCTTGTCCTTGTCGTTCCAGCTGTAGTTGATGAAAGTACCAACAAAGTCATCCTGGTTGTACTTCTGAGCCAGCAGGGTCAGGGGGTCATTGGTGGAAGCGATGAGCACGTCCTTAGCGGTCAGAACGGAAGTCAGAACGCCGTCAACCATAACCAGCTCGTAGGTGTACTCAACTACACCAGCCTGCAGCGCATTCCAGATCATCTGGGCAGCGTTGTCACGGGTCAGAGCAACGTTGGGGTCAGTGTTAGGAGCGGTGACTTCGTCAAACAGCTTCTTCTGGGTTGCGCGAACGTTGATCTTGGTAGCCCAGGAAGAGGTGTTGAAGCCTTCCACGTCAGCTCTGTAGCCCAGAGCAACCAGCAGCATCTTAGCAGCCTGTGTGCCGGTGATGTTGCCTTCGGGACCAAAGGTACCGTCGCCATAACCAGCAACGATCTTCTCGGCTACGCAGTACTCAATGTACTTCTCAGCCCAGTGGCCCTTGATGTCGGCGAAAGTAGCAGTGGTGTTCACGCCCAGAGTGGGTTCGTTACCACCGTTCATGACAAAGCAGATCATCTTTGCCATTTCACCACGGGTGATGTTGCCTGCGGGTCTGTAGGTGCCGTCTGCATATCCGTTGATGATATTCAGAGCGGTAGCCATGTCAACTGCTTCTTTGTGTGCAATGTCTTTGTCATCGCTGAAGCTAGTTGCGCTTGCGCTGAGTCCAATGAAGCCCATCAGCATAGCGACGGCCAGCAGAGTGCTCAGCACCTTCTTGAGATTTCTCATAGAAGTAATTCCTCCTTATAAAATGTTCGAAATCATTCCCAGTTCCAGGAAGTCCGGCACACATATCGCGGCATGCCGTTTGGCGGTATCTACGCCGGGGGATCCAGAATTTCGGATGATTCCGTAGGGTAACTATAGCAGGGTAGATTTTTTTTGTCTAGTACTTTGCCCCCAATGTAACGTAACTGTAACAGAAGTGCCATTTTGTAACTATCTTTAAAAAGCTGGGAAGGGAAGCACCTTTACGGCGCTTCCCTTTTAGAGGTTTCATAAACGAGACAGGTTCCCTGCCCTAGTCCCGTTCTTAGCCCTGATCCACAGAGGCCATGTAGGTAATCAGATCCACCACTTTGCTAGAGTACCCAATCTCGTTGTCATACCAGGCCACAAGCTTAACAAAGGTATCGTTTAGGGCAATGCCGGCCTTTGCGTCAAACACGCAGGTGCAGGTTTCGCCCAAAAAGTCCGAGGATACCACTTCATCCTCTGTATAGCCCATGATTCCCTTGAGGGCCCCTTCCGAAGCTGCCTTCATGGCCTTGCAGATCTCCTCATACGTAGCAGGCTTTTCGAGGGAGGCGGTCAAATCCACCACTGACACATCCAAGGTGGGCACCCGCATGGACATGCCGGTGAGCTTCCCATTGAGCTGGGGAATGACTTTACCCACGGCCTTGGCTGCGCCTGTACTGGAGGGAATGATGTTCCCCGCCGCTGCCCGGCCACCGCGCCAGTCCTTTTTGGAGGCGGTGTCCACGGTCTTCTGTGTGCCGGTGGTGGCATGTACCGTGGTCATTAGCCCTTCCTTAATACCAAAAGTATCATGGAGCACCTTTGCCAAGGGGGCCAGACAGTTGGTGGTGCAGGAGGCGTTGGAGACCATCTGCATGCTCTTATCATACTTTTCATGGTTCACTCCCATGACAAATATGGGGGTGTCATCCTTGGGAGGAGCCGATAAAATCACCTTCTTGGCGCCGCCCAACAGGTGGCCTTTCATCTTCTCCTGGTCGGTAAACACACCGGTGCTTTCCACGACGTAGTCGGCCCCAACCTCACCCCAGGGAATGTCTGCTGGGTTTGCCTGCTGGAATACACGGATTTTATGATCGTTGACCAGAAGGTAATCCCCTTCTGCCCGTACTTGACCCGGAAAGCGTCCGTGCATGGTGTCATATTTCAATAGGTACGCCATGTATTCAGGATCTGCGCCTAAGTCGTTCACGGCAACAAACTCTACATCGGGACGCATCGACCCCATCCGTAGAACCAGACGCCCAATCCGGCCAAAGCCGTTAATGCCAATTTTCACTTTCACGTTTCCCAGCAACCTTTCCTGTCTATTTTCAGAAAACAAATTGCCCGAATGGCAATCCGTTTATTTCCATACCTAACCTATTATACTGCAATTCCAATGACTTTAAAAGGGGCTACTGCAAAAACATTCGACATTTTTCGACAAATTTCTATTTTATTCTTGCTTTCTCCTTTTGCCTCTGCTATAGTTATGGAAAGAAAAGTATATATTTCCTCTATGTTTATAGGCTATCGGAGATGGAACCATGAAACAATTGACTTCTTTTTTTCACCAGCTTTTTGATCGGTTTCCTGAACCTGCCCTCCTTGTGCAGGAACAGGAAATTCTCTGCCGCAACCCTGCGGCTGAACATACCTTCTCTCTCTCAAACGAACTCCCCCCTGCTTTGGCAGGGATTATCCCTCCTAAGGGTGGCGTTTTGCAGGGAGAGTTGCCTGAGGGAAGCTTTCACATCACGGCATCGCTCTTTCAAAAGCAGATGCTCCTTTTGCTCCTCCCCCTAGAGCCCCCTGCGCCAAAACTTCCCTTCCTTTCCTTGCCTCGTCACCTGCGCCAGCATTTGAGTACCCTGTCTGCCGCCACGGAGCGACTAAACCTTCCACCCTTCTCTGCGGATGACATGCCTGGCCGCAAAAGCCTTTTGGCCACACAGACCCAGGCGATTTACCGCCTGCTGCGCATTACGAAGCAGATGGACCTCTCCCAAAACAACTGGGAAGCTACCTATCCTCTTAGAACCATCAATTTGACCACCGTGTTCCTTCCTGCTGTGGATGAATTGAAAATGCTTCTAGAGCCAGAGGGCCTCCTGTTCTCCTTTGAAGCCGAGCAGCCTCTTCTGGTCGAAGGAAATGGTGAACTCTTGCAGCATCTGCTCCTGGCCCTGCTCTCTAACGCCACCAAGGCTGCAGGTCTGCAGGGGACGATTGGCTTGCGTCTATACAAATCCCAAGGCCGCGGGATCCTTAAGCTCTGGAACAATGGCCCCACTCTCAGCGATGCCCAGCTTTCCCTTCTTTTTTCTCCACCGGAGGAATCTGTCGACCTAGAGTCTTTGCCCTTGCCCCAGGAAGGATTTGGTCTTGACCTCTGGCTGGTTCACCGCATTGCCAAATTTCATGGTGGGATCATCATGGCTGGAAACCAAGCAACAGAAGGTACCGTTTTCACCCTTTCTCTCCCTCTCTCCACGGATCCCCATCTCAGTCTACGCAGTGATGATGCTTTTTTACGGGAAAGTGGCCTTTCTCCCGTCCTCACGAATCTGTCGGACGCTCTGCCCACCCGCCTGTTTGAATCGGCTTGGGTCGAGTAACCAACTTTATCTATTATTTACCCGCTTCGACTCTTTGTCGATGCGGGTTTTTAACATTTTACAAGAATTACCTCCTAACCTAATACGTAGGATTTTTATTAAGGTTCCCTTTCGGTGGGAAAGTTCCCTATTTTCTTCTCTGTCTTAAAAATATCCTGCTTTTCCATGACTTTTTTCCCTCGCTGTGCTATAGTGAATACCAAGGATTCTTTTTGTTTTTCAACAAATTTCTTGATAAGTAGGTAATGCATCATGCAAAGAAAAGATCTTGGGATCGGTATTGTTAGCCTGATCGCCTGCACCTTGATTTTTAGTATTATGGAGGTTATGCTCAAGCTTCTCTCTCTCCATGGCACCATTCACCCCATGCAGATTACGGTGGAACGCTTTCTCATCGGTGGCCTTTGTCTCATCCCCTTTGCCGTCATTGCTCTGAAAAAGAAAGGGCTGCGCTTACGGCCTCAAGATCTTCCCTATTTTTCCCTGACGGGCCTGCTCTGCGTGCCTCTGAGCATGGTGCTCTTTCAGTTGGCGGTTAGCTATGGACAGGCAAATGTAGTCGCGGTTCTGTTTAGTGGCAATCCCATTTTTGTTACGATTCTTGCTTTTTTCTTGCTCCATGAGGCCATCCGCTGGAATAACATCTTAGCTTTGTTCTTTGGGATTTTGGGTATCATTTCTATCATCAATCCTTTTTCCAGCGGCACCCAGGTCAATTTACTCAGCGTGATTTTTATTATTGCCGCTGCCCTGCTGTTCTCCCTCTACAGCGTGCTGGGCAAGCGGAAAACCAAGACCTATGGTGGTCTGGTGGTCACCTGCATCAGCTTTCTGTTTGGCGGGGTGGAGCTTTTGCTTCTGCTTCTTTTGGGCCACCTTGGCCCAGTGGCCGCCTTTTACCAGAGCATACACCTCTCTATTTTTGTAGACGTTCCCTTCTTCTCTGGCATTCATTTGGGCTCTCTACCTTATTTCCTGTTCATCTGTTTGATCAACAGTGCCGCAGGCTATGTGTTTCATATGATGTCTCTGGAAAAGCTGGGGGCGAATATGACCAACCTCATCTTTTTCTTCAAGCCCATTCTGGCCCCTCTTTTTGCTGTCCTTCTTTTGAGTGAACAGATCACGGCCAACACCCTTGTGGGAATTGTCTTTTTCCTTCTGGGCAGCCTGTCCGGTATTATTCCGGCCGTGCTCCGCAGCCGAAAAGAACGACGTTCTGCTGACAACCCAGAGAATGACAACCTTCTTCCTGACTAATCAAAAAGAGCACCCTGCAACGTTATGCGTTGCAGGGTGCTCTTTTTATTTCATTCATTAGGCAGCCAGGTTGTGCACAATGGTAAAGGTAGCGTGAGTGCCACCGTCTTCGTCAACCTCAAGGTAAACAAACTTCACATCAGCTACGTTCTCGGATACCATGAACACCACATCGTAGGTGACCTCTTCGTCCGGAGCCAGGCTAAACTCATCGGGCATCATAGCATCTGCCCAGGGTGACTCGGGATTAATCTCTGCGGTGTCGGTGCCCTCCAGCATATAGAAGTCCCAGTTGGACATAGGGATGCTCTCATTGCCGTCCCAGGTGTTCTTCTCGGTGATGTTGGCTACGACAAAAACATAGCCCTCATCTGCGGGCACACCCTCGTACTCCGCCACGGTCTCCAGGCTGTTTACAGAAAAGTCAAACCATTGGGTCTTATAAACCTTTCCAACTTCTCCTGTGACGTCGCCTTGGATAAAACTCGCCACTTTTTCACAGGCGGTCAGGCTTAGTACCAGGCCCAAAGCCAAAAGCAGTGCTGCAATTTTCTTCATTCTTACATCTCCTCTATTTTCATGGTTTGCGATTGTCTGCCCAGCGTTCCAAGACTTCTAGCCATCTCTCGTCGCTATGCAGACTATTCACGAAGCAAGATTATACCCCATTTCTTCCTTTTTTTCAAGTTTTTTTTGCTCCTCACCCGATTCTCTTCTTTTAATGTAGGTTTTTCGGGAGGTCTCTCTCCCGTCCCTCTACTATAGTTTTCCTTGCAACCTGTTTGGAAAAGAGGTACAATTCCATTTAAGTTTTTATGGAGATCCCCTTAAGAAGGAGCGATTGCACTATGTCCACCAAACTGCGCCCGGCACTTCGGTCTGCCGCCCACTATACCTTGCCAATCTTGGCAGGATTTCTTTTCCTCGGCATTGCCTATGGGATTCTAATGCGCTCCTTGGGCTTTGCCGCCTGGTACCCTATTGTCATGAGCATTGTCATTTTTGCAGGCTCCATGCAATTTGTTGCCGCCAATCTCCTTACCCAGCCCTTTGACCCTCTTACCGCCCTCGCCCTTACTCTGCTTGTCAATGCCCGACATATTTTTTATGGCCTATCTTTGTTGGATGTCTATCGAAATGTAGGTGGGAAAAAGTGGTATCTCATTTTTGGCCTTTGTGACGAAACATTCTCCATTAACTGCTCTGTGGAGCCTCCTGAGGGGGTGGACCGAAGCTGGTTTTATTTTTTTGTCACCTTCCTGGATAGCTTCTACTGGGTAGCCGGTTCGGCCTTGGGCGCTCTCTTCGGCCAGTTTATTCACTTTGACACCACCGGCATTGAGTTTGCCATGACCGCCCTTTTCTTAATCATCTTTGTGGGCCAGTGGGAGCGAGAATCTCATCATATTTCCTCCCTGGTGGGCCTGGGAATTTCCCTGCTCTGTCTGCTCCTTGTTGGGCCCAAGCATTTTGTTGTGGCGGCGATGGTCGGCATCCTCTTCCTCCTCACCATCCTGCGCAAACCCTTAGAGAGAAAGGAGCGGCTGACATGACTATGACCTTACAGCAATCTCTTTTGACCATCGGCATTATTATGCTCGGTACCATGCTCACCCGCTTTTTGCCCTTTCTTCTCTTTCCCGCCGGGCGGAAAACCCCCGACTATGTTCAGTTTTTAGGCCGAGCTCTTCCCCCGGCTGTTCTTGGTCTATTGGTGATTTACTGTTATAAGAGTACGAATTTGCTCTCGGCAAATCACGGGATTCCGGAGCTGTTTTCCGGCCTAGTTGTGGTTTTACTGCAAAAGTGGAGAAAAAATCTCTTTCTCTCCATCCTTGCCGGCACGGTGCTCTACATGGTTCTTATCCGCCTCCCCCTCTTTGGAGGCTAACTTCAACGAATCCAAACCACAAAAAAGGGACGCACTCCAAAAGGAGAGCGTCCCTTTTTCTATGCTTTGTTCAGGTCCTACAATAGGGAATGCTACGATAAAAGGTAAGCAAATCATCTACCTTCCCCTTTTGAATCCGCCGCACCACCTTACCAAGAACAAAGTAGCGTGGCCCCGCCCCCTGGTACATGGCAGGGCCGTTGTCCTCCTGCCCTGGCACGGAGGCCTCCCATTCGCCCCCCTTGTGAATGCCAACCAAGAGGCCAAAGTACCCAGCCACAAGCTTGGAAAACAGCACTAATTGCTCCTTGCTCATGTCTCCTTTGAGGCTGGCTATGTGGGCCTCGGCCGCCATCTCCTCCAGCAGATAGATATCCTGCTCGGAGAGGGTAAGGCTTTTTCCAAAGCTGCGGCGGGCAAAGGGGATCATATCCAGGCCTAGCTGCATAAACTCCAAGGTGGTCTTATTTGCCCCCGTCTCTTCCCCGTCTGGTGTAACCAAGGCCGACTCCACCACAAACTGCTGGGTTCGCTCGGAAATTTCCCAAGGGGAGACACAGCTGGCTAGGGGATACAGGCCATCCTCGTCTCGCCGGGGTGCCCGAAACCCAGGGGCAGGCGCCTTTTTCTCTTTGGGCACGGCCCGTTCCTGAGGCGCTTCCTCAACCTCTCTTTCACTTGTTGGTTTTTTCTTGCGAAACAGGTCTAACAGTCCCATATAACAGTGCCTCCAGCCCTTACAAACTTGTCTCCTTACTATACTATACCCCTCTTCCTCTGTCAAAGAGAATTGAAGAAGCCGGCCCACTTCTTTGTCGCGAAGTGGACCGGCTCTCTAGGGTTCAGTATGGGCTTACTCCAGCTCCGAGCCCCCCGTATAAAGCTGATAGTAAATCCCATGTAGGTCAATGAGCTCATCGTGGTTGCCCCGCTCAATAATGCGACCGTGATCCATGACCATAATGGCTTTGCTATTCTGCACAGTGGAGAGGCGATGGGCAATAACAAACACGGT